>JAZNOC010000075.1:0-1788 GCA_045580605.1 Clostridia bacterium
GGCTACTGCACAGCTCATGCGTGACTTTGGTTCAATCCAGTCTCCTCAGAATGCGTTTTACCTTAACTTAGGTCTTGAAACTCTTCCCGTGAGAATTGAACGCCATTGCTCCAACGCACAGAAGGTTGCAGAATATCTTAAAAATAACGACAAAATTGCATGGGTTCACTACGCTGGTCTTCCCGGTGACGAATACTATGACTTGGCTAAAAAGTACATGCCCAACGGCACCTGCGGTGTACTTGCCTTTGCGGTAAAGGGCGACAGACAGGCCGCAAACAAGTTTATGGACAGCTTAAAGTTCATCTCCATAGTTACTCACGTTGCCGATGCAAAGAGCTGCCTCTTGCACCCTGCAAGCCACACTCACCGTCAGTTAACTGATGAACAGCTTATTGAAGCAGGTGTAGCACCTGACTTGATTCGTCTTAGTGTTGGTATTGAAAACGTTGAAGACATAATTGCCGATATTGAACAGGCACTCAATGCATAATAAAACGAGCGTGTTTCGGCGGTGCGTCTTAGGGAGAAACCGGTTTTGGGTGGCTATTTTCCGCTGATAGTGCATAAAAAAATGCGAACATACGACAAGTATAGTTCGCATTTTTTTTATTTCTCTGAGACGAAAAATATCTCGCCCAAAACTGCTATGCACCACAAAAATCTCGATTTCGAGTGCAGAACAAGGAAAAAATCCGAAATAATCCTTGACGGATTTCAAGGATTTTTGACACAGTTATGTGCCGAAATCGTGGTTTTTGGGCGATTTACCCCTAAGGAGCACCGCCGTTAGACACGCTCGTTTATCATTTCAAAAAATTCCTCACGAGTGTAGGCTGAATTTAAAATTTCAAGTAAGGCATTTGTGCTGAGGCGTTTGGGAAGAGCCAATTCCTCCGTGAGAATTTGGCGGAGCTTACTGCTGTTATTTCCGCCCGACAAGCCCAAATCAAATAAATCAGCCTTTGTAATGGGGTTTTTATTTTCCGAAAGGGGAGTGGTTTCGGCTTTTTTTAAAAGCTCCAGAAGGATTTTTTCGTCAATGCCTTCAACTCCCAAAAGTCCCTCCTTTGAGGCTTTGTCCTTTCGCTTTTCCTTGCCCGAAATGTCGGGAATGTAAATATTTTTAATGTATTCGTTGGGGATAAAGCTTTTTAAATGATTTCTAATAAGAAAGCCTGCACGGTCTGAGTCGGTAAGAATTAGAAGCCCCTGCCTTTTGGCAAGGGCTTTTAAAAATTCACGTTTGTCGCAGTCTTTGAATATGCGGAAGCCGTCGGTTGTGATAATTAAACCGTCGCATATTTTGCTAAGATGCATTTTGTCGTACTTTCCCTCAACAATAATTGCTTCTTTAATGCGAAGCATCAGTTTTTAGTTTCGATAAGACCGTAATTACCGTCCTTTCTCTTGTATACAATATCGGTAGTTTCGGTGTTTGCGTTAAGGAAAATGAAAAATTCGTGATTTACAAGGTTCATCTGAAGAATTGCTTCTTCGGGGGTCATGGGCTTTAAGAAATAGCTCTTTGTGCGGATAATGTTAAATTCCTTTTCTTCTTCAACAGTATCCTCTTCTTCGGGAGCAAAGGTTAAAACCTCACGCTTTAAAGCCTTTTCAAGCCTTGTTTTGTTGCGTCGTATCTGCCTGTCAATTGCAACCTCGGCCTTGTCAACCGCATCTAAAATATCTTCATTCCTTTCTTCGGCACGGTACACAAGACCGTTGGCGAAAATGGTAACTTCAACAATTTTATCATTTTTCTGAGAGGAAACTGTAACTGTTGCC
>JAZNOC010000076.1:0-15052 GCA_045580605.1 Clostridia bacterium
CTTGGTGCGGCAGTATCTAAGGTGATTACGCCTCTTACCAAGATAAGCGCAAGCGGATGTGTATGCCTGATTACAGGTCTTATCGGAGGATACGGGGCAGGAGTGAAAGCCGTGGCGGAAAGTTATCGGGAAAAAATGATAAATAAGCACGAGGCTGAGAGACTTCTCGGTATTTGCAACAATGCAGGTCCTATTTTTGTGATAGGGACTGTGGGAGTGGGTTTTTATGGGGCAAAAGCCATTGGTACAACGCTTTTTATAATTCAAGTGATTACAGTAGTTATCTGCAGTATGATTTTTATGCCAAAATCAAAAATAAATAATGTATCGCTTCGTGAAGAATGGTATATTTACAGAAAGAACAGACCTGATTTAAGCTCAGTTATAGTAGAGAGCGGTGTTTCGGCGGGTGCGGCAATAATTAGTGTATGCACATTTGTGATTACCTTCAGTGCAATCCTTGCAGTTTTGCCTGTGGAGGATTATCCGATTGTTTCGGGATTTTTTGAGGTAATGCGAGGATGCAGTGAATTATCACGCGCAGGCTACAGTTCGCTTATGCTTGTAAGCGCTGTTTTATCCTGGGGAGGAGTCAGTGTGCATTTGCAGGCAAAGGCTCTTTCGGGCGGCATTTTTGATATGAAAAAATATTATGTGCAAAAAATAACCGCAGCTCTTATAAGCTGCGGAATAACATATTTGGTTTTATCTGATATTTACATTACTTTGCTTGCCGGTTGTGTGATTTTAGGATGCTTACTGATTTTTGCATCATATAGATTTATTTTTTCAAAATCATTTCGGAAACCTTTATTCCGTCAACGGCAGCGCTCATAATACCGCCAGCATAGCCTGCACCCTCACCGCATGGGTAAATGCCCCTGATATTGCTTTGCATATCGTCCCCTCTTACGATGCGAACAGGGGAGGATGAACGGCTCTCAACGCCTGTTAAAACGGCGTCTGCCATAGCAAAGCCTTTGATTTTACGGTCTATCTCAGTAATTCCCTCGCGAAGTGCATTCGTCATAAAGTCGGGAAAAAGTTTCCCAAGCTCGCTTAGGGTTACCCCTAAAGGATATGTGGGTGATACACTTCCAAGAGAAAGACTTTTCTCGCCACGCAAAAAGTCGACTACGGTTTGTGCGGGAGCTTTGTAATTTGCTCCTGCCATAAAGAAAGCGCTTTTTTCTAATTTCTGCTGAAAATACATTCCGCCGAAAACGTCGTCCCCCTCAAAATCTGTAGGGTAGAGGCTGCACAAAAGTGCACTGTTTGCGTTTTCGCCATCACGGGCGAAGTTACTCATTCCGTTTGTTACAACGCAATGCTTTTCGCTTGCTGCCGCAACAACGCTTCCGCCGGGACACATACAAAAGGTGTAAACGCCCCTGCCGTCCTTAAGATGCACTGCCGCCTTATAGTCAGCCGCAGGAAGTTTATCCTTAAAGGAATGATATCTTGCCTCATCAATAACGCTTTGCGGATGCTCAATCCTGACGCCCATTGAAAAGCTTTTTCTTTCCATATTAAGTCCGTGAGTGTAAAGCATCTTAAAGGTATCACGGGCACTGTGCCCGATTGCCAAGACGAGCGTATCTGTCATTATATCACCCTTTGTAGTTTTCACACCGCAGAGGGTATTGTTTTCTATATAAAGGTCAGTCATACAGCAGTCAAAGCGAAATTCGCCGCCATGCTGTATTATTTTTTTGCGCAGGTTCTTTACGACTGTTCTAAGCTTATCGGTACCTATGTGTGGCTTAGCGTTTATAAGAATTTCTTCAGGGGCACCGCAGAGGACAAACTCCTCCAAAACCTTACCTTGACGCACATCTTTGGTACCGGTGTTTAACTTTCCATCGGAAAAGGTTCCCGCGCCACCCTCACCAAACTGAATATTACAGTTGGTGTCAAGCTGAGATTTTGTGAAAAAGGTATTGACCTTTTCAATTCTTTTATCGACATCAAGCCCACGCTCGAGAACTATTGGCATAGCTCCGCATTGTGCAAGAATAAGAGCACAAAAAAGCCCTGCGGGACCGCTGCCGACTACGACAGGGCGTTTCTTCAGGTCAGATACGACAGGGTACTCGTAAACGTACTTTTCGTACTTACTGACGCCGTTAACTTCCAGAAAACGCTTCTCTCCACGCAAGCGGGCACTTATGCTTACGCACATCTGTATCTTGCCACGCACATGAGCGTCAACAGACTCCTTTATCACCGAAAAGTCAATGATATCGTAATCACCAATTTTAAGTTTCTTTTTAATTTCTGCACGAATATCGTCCTTTGTGTAGCCGATAGGGAGCAGAAGGTTTGATATTTTTATCATAGACTACAACTTTTACCTGCGATCGCACCCGTTGCCCAAGCCCAGTGCAGATTATATCCGCCACAGTCGCCAATAGAATCAAGTGCCTCGCCAGTAACATAAATTCCTTTATATTTTTTAGATTCGAGTGTAGAGGGTGAAAACTCAGAAAGAGCAGCTCCGCCGCACGTTGCCTGAGCATTTTCCCAGCCAAGAGTTGATATAACCGTAAAGTCAAGTGATTTCATTGTATTTGCAATTTTTTCAATATCGCCCGTATATAGTGTGTTTACTTGAACTTTGGGGGAAAGACCAAGGCGTGAAATAATATAGGAGCAAATTGCCTTATGAAGAGTTCCTACAAAAAACTGTTCAAGCTTTCTATGCTCAAAAAGCTTTGCACGGTTTTTAAGATAGTCGCAAAGCTCACTTTCTGTTATATCGGGAAAAAGGTCAACACTAATTTTTGTGCCTTTTTTACAAAGGCGTGAAAGCTGCATTACAGCTATGCCCGAAAGACCGTAATCAGTAAACTGCAGCTCACCTTTTTCGGTGCGCAAAAGCTTTTTACCATTGTAGGCAGAAATGCTGCAATTTGCACGCACTCCCTTAAGGGAAGAGGTGTTTTCACTAACCTTTAAAGGCGCAAGTCCGCAGTAAACAGGGGATACCTTAAACCCCATTTCTTCAAGCATACGATATACACTGCCGTCAGTGCCAAAAGACGGGCCTGCACTTCCGCCTGCAGAAATTATAATCTTGTTAAAAAACTTACCCATTACACTGTATCCGTCTTTGACGGGCTTGATTTCTTTTATCTTAGAATTTGTCTTGATTTCAACGCCAAGTCTGTCAAGCTCAAGCCTCAGTGCATCTACAACATCATTTGCTCTTTTTGAATAGGGGTAAATACGTCCGTTTTCCTCGCACAAAATAAGCCCGAGGCTTTCGAGAAACTGCCTTTCCTCTTTTTGTGGAAAGGCAGTAAGTATTTCGTGAATATACTTCGGAGAAGATGTGTAATAATTTCCGTCTGATATGGTTGCGTTCGAAAGGTTGCAACGCCCGTTGCCCGTTGCCAAGATTTTCTTCAGAATTCTGTCGTTACGTTCAAAAATCGTAACCTGGGCGTTGGGGTTTGTTCTCTTTGCATAAATGGCGGCTGTTACGCCTGACGCACCGCCGCCGATAATTGCTATTTTCAAAGTATATCACTCTCGCTTTTGAAGTTGCGTGTCATAAGCTCTTTAACGGCATCTTTTGGGTTCTTACCTTCAAAAAGAACACGGTATGCCGCCTCTGTTATTGGCATATCCACATTGTACTTTTTAGAAAGACGGTATGCCGCAAGAGTTGCGTTTACGCCCTCAACGGTCATATGTACCTCGCTGAGTGCTTCATCAAGGGTTTTTCCCTGACCGATTAAAATACCTGCACGGCGATTTCTCGAGTGCATCGAGGTGCAAGTTACGATTAAATCGCCAACACCGCTAAGTCCTGCAAATGTGGCAGAATTAGCTCCAAGAGCCTTGCCAAGACGTGTAATTTCGTGAAGACCGCGAGTCATAAGTGCAGCTTTAGTGTTGTCGCCAAAGCCGAGACCATCTGTTATACCTGCGCAAAGTGCAATAATGTTTTTAAGTGCACCGCCTATTTCAACACCGATTATATCGGGATTTGTATAAACACGGAAGGTTTCATTCATAAAAATTTTCTGAAGTGTGAGAGCAATATCCATATTTTTGCAGGCAACGACATTAGTTGTCGGGATACCGCGTGCAACCTCTTCTGCGTGAGAGGGACCGCTGAGTACTGCGATTTGTGAGCCTTTAGCTTCTTCTTCAAAAACCTCACTTATACGCTGAAGAGTTTCCTCGTCAAAGCCTTTTGAAATGTTTACGATTGTTTTGCCATTTGCGTATTTGCCAATGTTTTTTGCCGTTTGACGCACTGCCATTGACGGAACTGCCGATACAATTATCTCCCCAAAATCGACTGCGGTTTTCATATCACTTGTAAAGGTAATGTCGGCATCACCGAATTTTACGCCAGAAAGAAATTCTTTATTTTCACGGTCCTTTTCAAGACGTTTGCTTTCTTCTTCTTTGTATGACCAAAGGCACACGCTGTGCCCATTGCGACAAAGGAGAAGTGTGATAGCAGTGCCCCAGCCACCGCTTCCAATAACTGAAATTTTCATAAATTACCTCCAGAAGTTATCTTCTTGATCCTAATCGTCTTTCTTTTCCGCTGAGAAGCCTTATTATGTTTCTTTTATGACGAATAACGCAAAGAAGTCCTATTGTAAGACAGAACCAGGAAAAGATAGATGCGTTATATATAAGGAATGAGCAAATTATTGCCGCAATTGATGCAAGTATTGATGAAAGAGACACATAGCGCGAAACTAAAACTGTAATGATGAAAACAAAAAGTGAAATGAGGGCAACCTCCCAATGCAAAATAAGAAGTACCGCAAACGATGTTGAAACGCCCTTCCCGCCTCTGAAATCGTAGAAGAGGGGATAGTTGTGCCCTAAAATCGCACCGAGTGCAGCAGCACATTCCATAAGCTCGTCTGCGTTAAACGCATAGCGAACAAGCAAAACTGCTATGATTCCCTTTGAAATATCAAGTAAAAATACTAAAAGAGCGGGTATTTTTCCGTATGTACGCAGTATGTTTGTTGCACCTGCGTTGCGGCTTCCGTGGCGACGAATATCGTCCTTGCGAAGCTTTGAGTAAATTATTGCAAAATTAAGGGAACCGATAATATATCCCAATAACATAATTAAGGCTAAAACAATCAAATCAAACATCTTGTTTGCTCCTTTCGCGAACTATAAATTTAAGCGGCGTTGCCTTAAGGGCGAATGCATCACGTATGCAGTTTTCAATATATCGTATATAACTGAAGTGTGCAAGCTCCTGATCATTTACGAAAATGACAAACGTGGGGGGCTTTGTGCTCACCTGCGTCATATAGTAAATTTTAAGGCGTTTACCCTTATCGCTTGGAGGTTGAACGCGCATTGTAGCTTCTGCCAGACAGTCATTAAGAACGCCCGTCTGAAGCCTCATTGAGTTTTGATTTGTAACATATTCTACAAGCTCAAAGATTTTATCAAGGCGCTGTCCTGTTTTTGCCGAGATAAATACGATAGGTGCATATGTCATAAAGCTTAATTTATCGTGAATTTCGCGTGTGAACTCGTTTACGCTGTTATTGTCTTTTTCAACAAGGTCCCACTTATTTACGCATATTATCGAAGCCTTGCCCTCGTCGTGAGCATAGCCTGCAATTTTTGCATCCTGCTCGCTGATGCCCTCCGTCGCATCAATCATTATAAGGCACACATCGCAGCGTTCTACTGCGCTGTAAGAACGGATTACACTGTAGCGTTCAAGAGTTTCCGTAACCTTTGCTTTGCGGCGTATACCTGCAGTGTCGATAAGCGTATACTTTTCATCACCACGCTCATAGAGGGTGTCAATAGAATCTCTTGTTGTGCCTGCGATGTTTGAAACAATCACACGGTTTTCACCGAGAAGTTTATTTACAAGAGAGCTTTTACCAGCGTTAGGCTTGCCGACGATTGCGATTTTTATGGTGTCGTCCTCTTCCTGCTCTTCTTCATCGGGGAAGTACTTAACGCACTCGTCGAGTACCTCTCCAACGCCCATTTTGTGAAGTGAAGAAATAGGGTAGGGGTCGCCAATACCTAAGTTATAGAATTCGTAAAAATCAAGCGGAGGCTCGCCGGGGGTATCTACCTTGTTAACAACCAAAACAATTGGCTTGCCCGACTTTTGAAGCATTGTGCAAACCTCCTGGTCGGCAGCGGTAAGACCGTCCCTGATATCCGTCATAAATATAATGACGTGTGCCATATCGATTGCAAGCTCTGCCTGCAGTCGCATCTGCTCGAGGATTATATCCTTGGAATATGGCTCAATACCGCCGGTATCAATCATTGTAAATTGCTTTCCGCACCATTCGCCGTCGGCAAAAATGCGGTCGCGCGTTACGCCGGGGGTATCTTCCACGATGGATATTCGTTTGCCCGCTATTTTATTGAAAAGTGTTGATTTGCCGACATTAGGTCTGCCGACAATCGCAATTATGGGCTTTGACATTTTTTTGCCCCTTTCTGTTAAGGATTAACGATGCCAACAAGTTCAGCTGTATTATCTGCTTTTTCTAAGAATTCAAGAGAAGCAATATCAGAAAAACCATTGTTTTCGATATGTGATAATGTAGAATCTATCATAGAAACAATGCTTGTTTCGTCGTTTGTGTCTTCATTTACATCAAAAAGCATAACACCGCCTGCTTTTTTTGCGGCAAGAATTGTCTTTTTGCAAAGTGTGGGAAGTCCGTTGTAGTGTGAAGCTTTGCCGTCAATTTCTGCAAAATCGGTGTAGGCAAAGGCTTTATCTTTTTCTACAAGGTGTCTGTACTGCATATAGGTAGGTCTTGCGTAAAGAGGCATACCTAAAACAATGTTCTCAGCAGGAACGCCTCTGTTAAGCCAATAATCTATAGATGTATTTGCAAACCAGAATGGGCTATGCTGCTCGTTGTTCATATCATAGCTCATTACGCTTATAAATTCAAACGCATCGAGGCATGCGTCGGTTACATATTTTGAAACCTCAGGACCCTCTGTAGCTGACCATGCTCCGTTTAATGCGGCAGTGAGGTGCTTGTTATGGCTTTTCAGTTCAGATGAAAGCTCAATTATAAGCTCCTCATAATTTTTTGCAGAGTCGGCATTGGGGTATTCCCAGTCAAGCTCTACGCCGTCAAAGCCGTAATTTTCCACAACATTTACAATGCTTTCAACAAGCTTTTTGCGTGTTTCGGGCGTCTTTGCGGCTTCTTCAAAGGCTGGCTGAAGCGCTACATTGTTATATGACCATCCACCAACTGCGATATAAACCTTACAGTTATCATTGTGAGCCTTTTCTATAAGCTGACGGACATTTTCCTCTTCTGCAAGGGGCAAAACGCTGCCGTCTGCCTGCGGAATAAGAAATGCATACATAATATGTGTAAGCTTATCGGTCTGCAGCTTTTCAAGTGGTTCGTCAAATAAATCTCCCGAATAGTAGCCGATAGTGCGGAAACTGTCAAGATTTTCCGCTTTTTCGCTTGCGGAGTTTATTACAAGACCGTTCTCACTGTCAAATGTATAATTCCAGCCGAATTCATTTATTATAAAGTCCCATGTGAGAGGGAAGTATGTTACATTCCTGAAGTTGAGAAGAGGATATTCCTCGTTTTCATTTTCGATTTTTTTGCCGTTTACAAAGATATCGTATTCGGGAAGAACTGCGTACAGTTCTCCTGAATTGTTTGCTTTATCGTATTCAATAGGCTCTGCAGTTGCATTTGCCTTGTCTACCCTAAGCCCTGTTTTATCGTTCCAATCAGTAGTAACACCAAGCATCCTGCAATAGTGCCATGTCATAGGGAAGTAAGTTATATTGTTATACGAAATAACGGGGTACTGTGAGTCCTTAAAATCTATGTTTGTGCCATTGATTACAAAGGGATAGTCGGGAACAATGACCTTTTTTCTGCCCGTGTTGTCATACGGACCGCCCACTATGATAGGCTTACTGTTTATTGTTCCTCTTATCAAAGCAGTAACCTGCTCGTCAGTAAAACCGTAAGCTGCGGTTTGCATAATAATGCTTTCTATGGAAGAGTTGTAATTTAAGGGGTAATCATCGGGATAAACCTCTGCACCCTCAAATATAGAAAAGTCAACATTATGCTCACGCATAAATGATACTGATTTATCGCTTAATCGGTACATCTCTATGATTTTTTCTTCATAGGATGTATTTGCAAACGCACTGACGCTCAAGAGCATCAATACACATAAAACTAATGCGAAAATTCTTGTTGTCTTTTTCATAAAGAGTACCTCCTTTTTTAGTTTCCAAGTATTGCATCAAGAAGCTCATAGCCGTCATCGCCAACGGCGGTGATTTTTGCATTAAGCTCTCTTTCAATATCCTCCGTAGTAATATCATCCAAAAGAACGTTTTCACCATCACGGAGCATGTTTTTTGTAATGATAAGATTGTCGCCGAGATTTTTTCCACGCAGCTGCTCAATTATATCGCATCCGCACAAAAGTCCTGATACTGTAATCTGCTCACCAAAAAAATTGTTAATGATTTTTTCCACATTTATTTTTATATGGGGGTATTTTTGCATTATCTCTTGTGTAAGCGTGCACATCGTATCATACACTGCTGTGCCCGTTACGATTGTAACCTTGCGTGAAATTTCTACCTCTGGGGAAGTTTTCAGTGCGTCGCTCAGTTCCTCCCGCAGCGATGCAATCATGCCAACGCCGTTTTCAATCTGCGGAAAGCCGTGATATGCCGTGCTTTCCGGGATGGGAAAGCCTGCTTTAAGGTAAATTTCATCAGACGCATATACAAAGCCTGTCCCAACCTCATGCAGTGCTTTTTTCTGCCATTTTTCTATTTCTGCTATAAGCTCTTTTGACTTTTCACTATCTACTGCCGTCATGGGACAAAGTCCCTCGCGATGACGCGTAAGTCCAATGGGAACAACTGACACGCTCTTTACACATTCACGCATTTCATAAAGCTTTTCTATTGTGTAGGAAAGCTCATCTCCGTCGTTGTAGCCGGGGCACAAAACTATCTGGCAATTCATTATTATGGCATTATCACAAAGCCTCTGCATAATTTCGGGAAGTCTTGCCGCTTTTGGATTTTTCAGCATTTTTACCCTTAAAGAGGGGTTCATCGTATGCACAGAAATATTTATGGGACTTATACGCAGCCTTATAATTCTGTCAATTTCATCATCACTTAAATTTGTAAAGGTAACGTAGTTACCCTGAAAGAACGATAGACGTGTGTCATCATCCTTAAAATAAAGGCTTTTTCTCATTCCTTTGGGAAGCTGGTCGATAAAACAAAAAACACATTTGTTTGTACAGGAGAGCGGTTTGTCCATAAGTGAACTTTCAAACTCTACGCCAAGCTCTTCGTAGGCATCCTTTTCAATCTCAACCGTTTCTGTTGTGCCTTGCTTGGTTTTTATTGTAAGCGTGATAAATTCATCATTTATAAGATAACGATAATCAAGCACATCCTTAATAGGAACAGAGTTTATCTTGGTTATTATATCGCCTTTTTCAAGTCCAATTTCTTCGGCAATGCTACCTTTTTCAACGTATTTAATTTGTGCTGACATAAATTCACCGCCCTTGGATTGAATTCGAATTAATCATTCTTCTACTGCTTTTATTTCCAGTCCAAGTTCGTCAAGCTGTTTTTCTTCTACAACATCGGGTGAAGCAATCATAAGCTCGCCACTGTCTTTAACCTTGGGGAATGCAATTACATCGCGGATTGAATCTGAGCCTGACATAAGCATAACAATTCTGTCAAGGCCGTAAGCCATACCGCCGTGCGGAGGTGTGCCATACTTAAATGCATCTAAGAAATATCCAAAACGCTCGTGAGCACCCTCAGGCGTAAATCCAAGTGCCTCAAACATTGTCTGCTGCATCTGCGGGTCGTATATACGTATGCTTCCGCCGCCAAGCTCATATCCGTTAAGAACGATATCATAAGCCTTTGCGTGAGCCTTGCCGGGATCGGTTTTAAGAAGCTCAACATCCTCGTCCTTGGGAGAGGTAAAGGGATGGTGCATCGCAACAAAGCGGTTTTCCTCTTCGTCATACTCAAAGAGCGGGAAGTCGGTTACCCACAAAAGATTGAACATATTCTCGGGGATAAGGTCAAATTTCTTTGCAATTTCGCAGCGGAGTGCACCAAGTGATGCATAAACAACCTTATTTGTATCTGCGACCAAAAGGATAACGTCGCCTGCATTTGCCTGTGCACGCTCTTTAATTGTTTCAAGCTCTTCGGGAGTAAAGAATTTTGCAATACTGCCACGGATTTCGTTTTCATCAACAATGAGCCATGCCATGCCCTTTGCTTTGTATGTTTTTACAAATTCAACAAGAGAGTCAAGTGTTTTACGGGTAAGCTTTTCTGAAAGGCCCTTTGCGTTTATTGCGCGCACGCTTCCGCCATTGGCTACAACGTCTGCGAAAGCTTTAAAGCCGCAACCATCAAAAATATCGGTCATATTTATAAGCTCAAGACCAAAGCGTGTGTCGGGCTTGTCCGAACCGAATCTGTCCATAGCCTCCTGCCATGTAAGACGGGGAAGGGGAAGTTTAACCTCAAAGTCAAGCACTTCCTTAAATACACGCTTTAAAAAGCCTTCATTAACTGCGATTACATCATCTTCATCAACAAATGACATTTCAAGGTCAATCTGTGTGAATTCGGGCTGTCGGTCTGCTCTTAAATCTTCATCACGGAAGCATTTTGCAATCTGCATATATCTGTCCATTCCGCCAAGCATCAAAAGCTGCTTGTACTGCTGGGGAGACTGCGGAAGTGCAAAGAACTTACCGGGGTACACACGGCTGGGAACAAGGTAGTCTCTTGCACCCTCGGGTGTACTCTTTGTAAGAATGGGTGTTTCAATTTCAAGGAAGCCGTTTTCGTCGTAGTAATTGCGTGCAATCTGCGTAATTCTATGACGCATCTCAAGCGCTTTTACAAGAGTAGGACGGCGAAGGTCGAGGTAGCGGTATTTAAGACGTAAATCCTCGCTTGCCTTAACATCATCTGTTACAACAAAGGGTGTTACCTCGCTTGTGTTGAGGATACGAAGCTCATTTGCTTCTATCTCAACCTTACCAGTGGGGATGCTTTCGTTTATATTGCTACGCATTCTTACGATGCCTTTAACTGCGATAACGTACTCCATATGAAGTGTGGACGCTTTTTCCTGAAGAGAGGCATTACTCGGCTCAAAAACTATCTGCGAGATACCGCTTCTGTCCCTGATATCCACAAATATGAGTCCGCCCATATTTCTTGCTTTGGCAACCCAGCCCATAAGAGTAACCTCTTCGCCGATGTTACTTTCACGAAGCTGTCCGCACATATATGTTCTTTTAAGTCCCTTAATTGTATCCATTTATCTGCCCTCCGTAACTGTTTTTGCTATGTCTGCTATGTTATCGAGATTAATCTCGGTTTCCATTTTTTCAGACATATTCTTAAGTGTTGCTTTCTTTTCTTCCATTTCGGTTGTACCGATTACGATGCTGTATTTCGCACCAAGCTTATCGGCATATTTCATCTGTGCTTTAAGACTTCGATTGCACAGGTCTCTTTCGCACCTTAATCCTGCCTGACGAAGCTCATTTACAAGCGATGTAACAAAGTGCACTGTTTCGTTCCCAATGTTTGCAATGTAAATATCGGGAGCTGAACTAAGCTCAGGCATATTACCACTGTCTTCTATAGCAAGAAGTACACGCTCAAGCCCCATCGCAAAACCGATGCCTGCCGTTGGCGCACCGCCAAGCTCTTCGATAAGACCGTCGTATCTGCCACCGCCGCAAACTGTACCTGCGGTACCGCCTACAGCCGTTTTAAACTCGAAAACAGTTTTTGTATAGTAGTCAAGACCACGCACTATTGTGCCATCAATAACGTATTCAATACCAAGCGCAGTAAGGTGCTTTTTAACCTCTTCAAAATGGTCGCGACATTCATCGCAAATGTAGTCTATAAGGCGTGGTGCATTCTCCGCAATCTCGCTGCAAACAGGGCTTTTACAGTCCAAAATTCGCAGTGGGTTCTTTTCAAAACGGCCTCTGCACGTTTCGCAAAGAGTTCCGCTCTCGATATGCGGACGGAAATATTCCTTAAGAACCTCGTTATACTTGCTGCGGCAAGCAGGACAACCTATAGAGTTGAGATAAAGCGTAAGCGAAGAAATTCCCACTTCTTTCAAAACAGTATAAGCATAAGAAATCATTTCCGCATCTACTGCAGGGGAGGTTGCGCCAAAGCACTCAGCACCAAATTGGTGAAACTCACGCATTCTGCCTGCCTGAGGCTTTTCGTAACGATAGCACGCGATGTTGTAGCAAAGCTTTGCGGGAAGAGGCTTTGCATATATATTATGCTCCAAAAAAGCACGTGCAACCGATGCAGTTCCCTCAGGTCTTAATGTTATACTTCTTCCGCCTTTGTCATTAAAGGTATACATTTCTTTCTGTACAACGTCGGTTGTATCGCCAACACCGCGTTCAAAAAGCTCAGTATGCTCAAAAACGGGGGTGCGGATTTCATCAAAGCCAAATCTTTGACTTATTTTGTCGATTTTCTTTTCAATATATTTCCATTTGAGGATATCGGAGGGTGTAATATCTGCCGTACCTCTGGGTGCAGTTATTGCCATAATCAATCGCCCTTTCGCCTTGAATAAATAAAATTTTGCCATTATATAATAATACATCATAGTATTATATATCTTTTTTTCGAGAAAATCAATAATTTAGAAAAAAAACTCCAAATTATTTCAAAATAATCGAAAGTTATGCTTCCAATTCCTTGACATAGGCTCAGAATTCTGCTATAATTACGTAGTAATTAAATCAGCTTTTCCTGTGACTGACGGAAATTTGCAGAGCACTGCAAGGGAGCAGAAAAACTGGATTTTTTAGCCGACCGTCTGGGCGTACTTTTACCTGATAGGAAAAGTGCACCCTTTTTTGTTTTAAAATTTAGTAGGAGGCATAGCTTATGAAAAAAATCGGTATTGTTATTGGAAGCGACAGCGACCTTCCAATCATTAAGAAAGCAACAGATATGCTTGAAACTCTCGGTATCGAGTATGAACTGCATATCTTTTCAGCGCACAGGACACCTGTTGAGGCACGCGATTTTGCCTTGAATGCAAGAGCAAATGGTTTTGGCGCTATAATTGCGGCTGCTGGCATGGCAGCACATCTTGCAGGTGCTATTGCTGCAAATACTACACTTCCTGTTATTGGAATTCCCTGCAAGTCAAGTGTTCTTGACGGTATGGATGCACTTCTTTCTACCGTGCAAATGCCTTCAGGTATTCCCGTTGCAACGGTTGCTATAAATGGCGGTGCAAATGCTGCGCTTCTTGCAGCACAGATTCTTGCGGTTGAGGATGCTGAGCTTGCTAAGAAGCTTGATGAAAAGCGCATGAACGATTCAAACGCTGTTTTGGAAAAAGATAAAAAAGTGATGGATTTACTTAACAAGTAATTGGTGTTTATAAAGAAACGGAGTGAAAAGAATGAGCAATTTAAGAGAAGAATGTGGCGTTTTTGGTGTATATTCAAATGAGAACTATGACCTTGCGAGAATGACTTACTACGGACTTTTTGCACTTCAGCATCGTGGTCAGGAATCATGCGGAATTACAATTAATGATGACGGTGTATTTACAACGTGTAAAGACACAGGTCTTGTAAATGATGTTTTTACAAATGAAAAGCTTGACTCTCTCGGCACGGGAACAATGGCGATAGGCCATGTCCGTTACGGAGCAGAGGGAACAAGCGGAGTACACAATGCCCAACCCATGGTTGTAAACCATATTAAAGGCAGAATGGCACTTGCGCACAACGGTCAGCTTATAAACGGGGCAGAGCTTCGTGCAGATCTTGAACTCAAAGGCTCAATTTTTCACACTAATACCAATCTTGAGGTTATTTCATATATAATCACAGAAGAAAGATTGAGGACAAAATCAATTGAGGAAGCAATCAGTAACGCTATGCACAGAGTTAAGGGTGCATACTCGCTTTTGGTAATGTCTCCTACAAAGCTTATTGCAGTGCGCGATGAGATGGGCTTTAGACCTCTTTGCTATGGTAAGACAAAAGAGGGAATGTATGTTGTCGCATCTGAGAGCTGTGCGCTCGATTCTGTAGGCGCAGAATTTATCCGCGAGGTAGAGCCTGGCGAGATAGTCGTTTTTGATAAAGACGGAGTAAGAAGTATAACTACTCACTGCAATAAGCAGAAACGCAAAATGTGCGTGTTTGAATTTGTTTATTTCTCTCGTCCTGACTCAATTATTGACGGGTCAACAGTGCACGAAGCAAGAATGCGCGCAGGTGCATTTTTAGCTAAAGAGCATCCCGTAGATGCTGACGTTGTAATCGGTGTTCCCGATTCAGGACTTGATGCGGCACTCGGCTACGCAAAAGAATCAGGCATCCCTTACGAAATTGGTTTCATTAAAAATAAATATATTGGCAGAACCTTTATTGCTCCCGGTCAGGAAAGCCGTGAGGATAAGGTTAAGATTAAGCTTAACCCTGTAATGGGTGCAGTAAAAGGAAAAAGAGTTGTTATGATTGATGACTCAATTGTTCGCGGAACAACGGGAGCAAGAATAGTAAAGCTTCTTCGTGAAGCAGGTGCAACAGAGGTACACATGCGTGTTTCGGCTCCTCCTTTTGTAAATCCCTGCTACTATGGTACAGATATTGACTCAAAGGACAAGCTTATTGCCTGCAAATATTCTCATGAGGAGATTGAAAAGATACTCGGCGTTGATTCACTCGGCTTTTTAAGTCTTGATGCAGTAAAAGAAATTGCATGTATGGATAAAAATAAAGGATATTGCACAGCGTGCTTTGATGGAAATTATCCTACGGAAGTTCCTGAAAAAACACAAAAAAGTAAATTTGATTTTAAAATTTCAGAAAATAAGGGGAGGTAAAATATGAAAGGCTCAGAATCTAAAAGCTACGCAGCAGCGGGCGTTGATATTACTGCAGGTTACAAGGCAGTAGAACTTATGAAAAAACATAT
>JAZNOC010000077.1:0-10636 GCA_045580605.1 Clostridia bacterium
TTATTTAACAAGATTCTTAAGTGCCTGTCCAACCTTGAATGCAGGAACCTTAGATGCGGGAACCTGGATTTTAGCTTTTGTCTGAGGATTGAGGCATGTACGAGAAGCTCTCTCTCTAACTTCGAAAGTACCGAAGCCAACAAGCTGTACTTTGTCGCCAGCCTTAAGTGTACCCTCAACTGTTTCGATAAAAGCGTTAAGAGCCTTCTCAGCGTCCTTCTTAGAAAGAGCTGCCTTTTCTGCAATTGCTGCAACGAGTTCTGTCTTATTCATTATATTTTCCTCCTTTTATATAATATAGTTGCGATAGCTCGCATTTACTTACCATAATCTATACTATCATATAAAATTTGCATATTCAAGCATTTTCTTCAATATTTTTTAAATTTTTTTCAATTTTTTTCAAAAATAAGGCTAATGCAGCCTCTGAATCGACCCCAAGGGCGTGTGCTTTGGTACAAATTTCATAAATTTGTCTTCCGATTTGTATTTCTGCACTTTTGTCGTCAGGCATTATTTCGGTATCTTCGGGGATGGATGCCCCCCTTATTTTTCCAATTATTTTGTCGCAACGCATAAGTGCGGGAAGCGACGGTGTTATTGATGCGATTGCCTCAGAAAGTTTTTTCTGACCACGCTCCTTGCGTTTGATAGCCTCCCAGTTGTCTAAGACTTTTTCGGGTGTTTCGGCAACTGCGTTTCCGAAAACGTGCGGATGGCGTACAATCATTTTTGTGCAGATTGCATCAAGCACATCGTCGATGGTAAACTCACCCTTTTCACTTCCGATTTCGGCGTGCATTACTATCTGCAATAGTACATCACCCAGCTCATCGGCTATTTTTGCATTATCGCCCTCTTCTATAGCATCGATTGCCTCGTAAGCTTCCTCTATAAGATGCTTTGAAAGAGACTTGTGCGTTTGCTCCCTGTCCCACGGGCACCCTTGAGGAGAGCGAAGCTGATGTATTATGTCGCAAAGGCGGTTAAAATCGTTTTTCATTCGTTCATCCCCTTTTTATAAGAGAAATAATCTCTTTTCTTTTAATACTTCCTGACAAAACAAGAAGAAATACATATAGCACCGCTGCAGCAAATATTGACGCCATAAGCATTATAATTCCCCCGCCGAGTGTATATATGCACCTTGCAAGTATACAAGCTAAAGCCCCGCACAAAACAATTTTCATAATTTCAGCAAAGGCGCCTTTAAGATTTATAAACTTTCCAAGAAGCCATGTATTATACACAAATACGGGCAAAAATGCAATTATTGTTGCAATTTGTGCACCTTTTATTCCAAACGTGCGGATAAGCACAACATTAAGAATAAGTTTTAAAAGGATTGCAACTGCGTTTGCAACAACGCTGTGCCATACCTTCCCAAGTGATTGAAGCATCACCGTGGTTGTCTGCACATAAGGAAGCACGAGAACAAGTCCTCCTGCAAGTGCCAAAAGAATAAATGAGTTTTCGTTGGAATATAAAAGACCGAAAATCTGTCGTGCAAAGAGCATCAGTCCAAATGCGCACGGGCTTGCCACATAGAAAATGCTTTTTAGCGACTTTACTACATTTTCGCTGAGTTCAGCAAAATCCTTTTTAGCTATGGCTGACGATATAATCGGTACAATGCTCGCCGTAATTGCCGTGATTATTGCCGCAGGGAGATTATACACCGTGTTTGCTCTTGTAAGATAGCCGAAAAGGCGGATCCTTTTATCTTCTCCCACACCCGCAATTGAAAGAACATTCGTAACGGTAAGAGCATCGCAAAGCATAACTGCGGCATAGCCAAATGTTCCTAAGGTAACGGGAAGTGAAAGTTTAAACACCTTCATAGCCTTTTTCATATAAAATTTGCCGTAGAGCTTTTTCCCTTTTTTTCTCAAAAACAGGTAAAGCACCGCTGCCGCACAAAAAGCGCTGAGCGAAACGCCAAGCACTGCCCCTGCTGCCCCGCTTTCGACGCCAAAGCCGACCAAAACTGCGCAGAGGAGTATTCCCATAACAACCTTAGTCAAGCTTTCACCAAGCTGACCAAGTGCCGACGGAATCATATTTGACTGTCCCTGAAAGAATCCTCTCAGTGAGCTTATCACACCCAAAAACAACAGTGCGGGCGAAAGCGCACGAAGTGCCATTTCTGCCTTTGGTGCCCCGCCGCCTGAAAGATAGGCGGCAATCGGCCTTGCAAACGCAAATATCAAAATACTGCTGAGTGTACAAATAAAAGTTACTGCCGTAAAGGTTGACGAGCAAAGGCTCAAACCCTCTTCATCGCTTTCCTTTGCAACAAGGCTTGAAAGTGCAATGGGCACGCCCGTTACACATATTGCCAAAAATATGTTATAGATGGAATACACGCTCTGATAAATTGCAATTCCATCCTCGTGCAGGAAAAACAGGTCAAGCGGAATTTTAAAGACGGCACTCAAAATCTTGCAAAGAATCGATGCCCCCGCCATCACAGCTGCACCTTTGATAAAGCTTTGCTTCTTCAAGCAATCAGCTCCTTTAATCGTTTGTAGATTCCTTCTCAGCCTCAAGAGAGGGCTTTAAAAGAAGATCCTTAATTACATTGTTTATTATAAACATCTGCGTAAATATAAGCACGGGAAGGTAAATCACAAGCATCACCAAAAGCCCAATCGGCGATGAAGCCGCAAACACAATCACCGCATATATAATCAGTGCAGAAACTGCAAACGATGCAAGGTTTGTGAAAAGCCTTGCCATCATAAGAAACAGTGCATTTCTGTAGATATCCCTCAGCTTCAGTCGGAATTTTGCCATAATGGGATAAATATACATATGAAGTATCCCATAGCCTATGAGAAAAGCTGATATTGCAGTGCGGAAAAAGATGCCAAGCGTGCCGCCAAGCTTTGTATAAAATATAAACGCAAAACCGCAAACTGAGAAAACAAGTGCATCTATTATAAAAACAACTGTTGCCTGAATAAAGTTATTTTTGTAGTTATCAATAAAATCGCTAAAGACAAAGGTGTGCGCATCGTTAACAAAGTTGTGCATAACATACGCCATTGATGCGTTTGGTGCACCTGTTCCGAAGATGCTGACTAAAACAACTGTCAAAAAAATATTAATATATCCCAGCGACTCGGAAATCTCCGCTATATTTAAATTGCTGTTTAATGCAAGGTTTCCTATAAATAATCTCGAAATAAATCCCCAAACTATAATCGATGGGATTGATGCGATAATATAAAACAGGTTCACCTTTAAAAAGTCCCAGAACTTGCGGAAGAAGATATCAAAATAAAGGGAGGGGCCTGACTTGTCCACATCCTCCTTACTTACTCCCCTGCCGTTATTATTGTTAAAACCAAAAAAACCCATTTTATTCACCTCTCAGTATAGAATTCATTTCATCGTCGTAAATATCTACGCGGTGAAAAGCACAGTCGCCGCTGTCGTAGCCCTCTATGTATTTATTCATCGCCTTAATAACTATATCAGGCTTAAGATTTGCACGACTTCCTGCCGACAAAACCATCTGCAGAGAGTCGGGCATTACTTTTATTTCCTTTATGTCGGGGCGGATGTCTGTTTCTTTAATTCCGCTTTTTGTCTTTTTCTCTATCACGATTTGGTGCATCCCTAAAAACCCATCTACCGACTCGGGAAGATTTTCGGGGCGGACGATGTATCTTGCATTGTCAAGCTTTTTCAGGCGGCTTTTGCCCTCGAAAGCTTCTTTCACCGTTATTCCTGCAGGGAGAACAGCGTTTAGCTTTGAAACGATTTCCTCTGCGGGTATATCCTCTGCAAGCGTAATTTCCAGAATTTCGCACTCGCTTGTGTGCCCTACGGGGAGCGGAAGCGCAAATGTGAGAAGCGGATGCGGGTTAAACCCCTCTGAATATGCTATCGGAATTTGCGCCCTGCGCATAGCCCTGCCAAACACACGCACAAAGTCAAGATGCGACACATATTTTGTGTTTTCGCCTCTTTCATATATAAGATAAAAATTACTCAAAGCAAACACATCCTTCCTTTGTTTTGCAAAGCGACGCCGCACCGCAGCCGGAGCATTTTTCACGGCAGTTTGGTGTTGTAGCAGCTTTTTTTGCATTTTCGTTTTCTTTCATCAAGAAGTCTTTTGTTACACCGATATCTACAATATCCCACGGGAGAATTTCGTCGTAGCTGCGCTCTCTCGTATAAAACTCCATATCAATTCCGCAGTCATTAAATGCCTGCTTCCATAATTCCATATTAAAGCACTCGTTCCAGCTATCAAGCTTACAACCAAGCTCATGAGCACGGATAAGCACCTCGCCCAGACGCCTGTCCCCACGCGCAAAAATGCCCTCAAGCACACTTACTTCGCTTTCGTGGTAGCTGTACTTTACGTGGCGATTGTGTATTTCGCCCTTGAGAAAACGCTGCTTATCACTAAGCTCTGCAGGTGTGTTCTGCCTTGCCCACTGAAAAGGCGTAAACGGCTTCGGTACAAATCCTGCAACGCTTATGCTGACCGATGGACTGCGGCGCTTGTTCGTTTTTTCGCTCGAATAGTAGCATTCAACCACCCTTTGTGAAAGGTCTGCAATGCCCTTTATATCCTCGTATTCTTCATACGGAAGTCCTATCATAAAGTAAAGCTTTACATTTGACCAGCCGCCCTCAAAAGCAAGAGTAGCCGAAGTCATAAGGTCAGATTCCTTAACATTTTTATTTATGACATCTCTCATTCTCTGGCTGCCCGCCTCGGGAGCAAAGGTGAGACCGCTTTTTCTGACCTTTTGGACACGCCTCATAAGCTCAATACTGAAATTGTCAACCCTGAGAGACGGTAGCGAAAGGCTTACCTTTTTATCTTCCGTAACTTCGAGCAGCTTGTCCGTAAGCTCCTCAAGCCTTGTATAGTCGCTCGTTGAAAGGCTTGAAAGCCCCATTTCCTCGTAGCCAGTGGGGTCGATAAGATTTACGGCATCGCAAACAAGCCTGCCGGCAGTTTTCTCACGTACCGGTCTGTAATTCATACCTGCCTGTCAAAATCTGCAGCCTCGTATGCAACCCCTGAAAACCTCAATATTTGCTCTGTCATGAATTATATCCGAAAAAGGCACAATGAATTTATCGGGGTAAACAACTTTATCAAGGTCTGAGATTATACGCTTTTTTATTTTCGGCTTTGCTTGGGCACAATTCGGAGTCATACTCTTAATTGTACCGTCATCATTGTACTTAACATCATAAAAGCTCGGCACGTATATGCCCTCAATCTGCGCAATACGCTTTAAGTACTCTTTTCTTGGCTTGCCGCTCTTTTTCCATTCCTTGAAGGCATCCATCAGTTCATTTATTACTTCTTCTCCCTCGCCCATTGTAAAGAAGTCAAAGATATCCGCAAGCGGCTCTGCGTTATACGCACAGGGACCGCCGCCGTTTACGAACGGGTCATCTTCCGTGCGTTCACAACTCCTGAGCGGAATATTAGAGAGTTCAAGCATATTAAGCACGTTTGTATAGCACATTTCGTACTGAAGCGTTATTCCCAAAAAGTCAAAATTTTTAACCTCAGTCTGCGTTTCGTTAGTAAAGAGCGCAACACCCTCCTTACGCATTTCCGCCTCCATATCAATCCACGGAGCAAAAACACGCTCGCAGTAGGTATCCTCACGCTTATTGAGTACGTTGTAAAGAATTTTTATACCGAGATGGCTCATACCCACCTCGTAAACATCAGGGAATGCAAAGGCATAGCGTATATCCACCTTTGACGGATCCTTCACAACACTGTTTAACTCTCCACCTGTGTAGTGGGTAGCTTTTTGCACTTTTTTTAGTATCTTATCTATTTTTTTATCCAAATCAGACTCTCCTCGGTTTAAAACGGCAGTATATCACTTAAAAACAGCTTTAGGTGCTCGCCCGCTACTTTTACGTTAATATTTTTCACAAACACTCCCGTGCACTTTTCCCAGACCTGCGGCACGAACCGCTTGGCAATAAATGCAATGGCAAAAAGGCACAAACACACCACGCTTCTGTATAAAAAAGACATTGCCGATTTTTTTATTTTTTCTTTCATAAACGCTCACCTCAATAAAGGATATGCGCTAAATCACCTGAAATACTGATATAAATTACATTTTAACATTCCGTTGTAGAGCTTACGGCGCTTATCAGCCTGACGGCCGTAAAACTTCTCAAACTCTTCGTGGCTTGTCAGGATGTATTTGCCTGCTTCGGGGTACTGTGCAAACTTTTTACCCATCATGGTATATAGCGCCTCGCACTTTTTACGGTCAAGCAGTCTTTCGCCATAAGGCGGATTGCACACGATTACGCCCTTTTCTGTAAAAACGTAAGCATCCTTTGCATCACAGCAGTTAAATTTTATATATTTATCAACTCCCGCTTTTTTTGCATTGCTTACTGCAAGTTTCACGGCATCAGGGTCGATATCCGATGCAAAAATCATTGGCTCAATGTCGTTATTTACGTTTTCCAACGCTTCCTCACGGGCGTCCTTAAATGAGCTTCCCATAATACGCCATTTTTCACTTGCAAAGCTTCGGTTTATGCCGGGTGCAATGTTTTTTGCATAGAGTGCCGCCTCAATCGGAATTGTACCACTGCCGCAAAACGGGTCAAGAAACGGTCTGTCCCCACGCCAACGTGTTATATCAATCATTGAAAATGCAAGCGTTTCCCTAAGCGGTGCCGCCACGCCTTTTTCACGGTAACCCCTTTTGTAAAGCGCATCGCCCGTTGTGTCGAGATAAATAACTGCCTTATCGCGAAGAATTGAAAACTGAATACGCATCAAGGGGCCTGTCTCTTCAAAATGCTCAACGCCGTACTTTTCCGACAGCTTTTTCACAACTGCTTTCTTTACAATGCTCGTGCACGCAGGCACGCTTGAAAGAGTGCTTTTAAGTGAATTTCCTTTTACGGGAAAAGCACAGTCAATCTGTATAAAATTGTGCCAGTCAACGCTTCTTACGCCTTCAAAAAGCTCTTCAAAGGTGGTGGCTTTAAATTCTGCCATTTTTATGAGAACACGCTCGCCAACTCGCAAATTTATATTTGCAAGCGCAATCGCCTCACAATCGCCCTCAAAAGTAACCCTGCCGTCTACAACCTCGGTGGTCTCATACCCGAGAGAGCGAACCTCGTGCGCAACAATAGACTCTGTTCCGAAAAATGTCGGCACCGAAAGTAAAAGTCTGTTCATTTCTGCATCCTCTCAATAATATACTTATTTTATTATATAATAAAAGCACTTGTTTTACAAGAAATTTCTTTTGACTTTTAGGGGGCTTCATTGTATACTTATTAAAAATGGTAATAATAGGTACGAGGTGAAATTTTTGTATTTAGAACACGACTCATCTAAGTTAATATACAGAAACCCAAAAGGCGCATTAAAGACAAATTCAAAGCTTTGTCTTCATGTTTTGGTTAAATCAGAAGCAATTCCCGAGCTGGTAGAGTGCATAATTGGCGAAAATGCCGTTAAAATGGCGTTTTCCTACGAAATAAACTCTGCCCGAATGTATGAATGTAATATTGAGATGCCCAAGGGTAGCGGTGTTTTGTTTTACTGTTTCCGTGTTATAGCTGACGGCAGGGAGATGTTTTGTGCAAATAACGACCTGAGACTTGGCGGGCAGAGTCAGATGTATGATTCTTTCCCTGACAGTCTTTTTCAAATAACAGTTTATGCCGAAAGCTACAAAACGCCTGACTGGATGAAAAACGCCGTGGTGTATCAAATATTCCCCGACAGATTCTTCCGTAGCGGGAACACGCCGTTTCACGGTACCCCGCGAAATTGGAACGATGAGCCGTTTTACCGTAATGACCAGTTTGGCGGAACGTATCTTTCAAATGATTTTTTTGGCGGAACGCTTAAAGGGATAGAAGAAAAGCTTCCCTATCTTAACGACCTTGGTGTAACTGCCATCTACCTTAATCCCATTTTCAAGGCGTTTTCAAACCACCGCTATGATACCTCAGATTACGAAAATGTTGACGAAACTCTCGGTACTAATGAGGATTTTTCCCGACTTTGCAAAAAAGCACACTCTCTCGGGATGCATATTATTCTTGACGGTGTTTTCAGCCACACAGGTGCTGACAGTAAGTATTTTAATAAATATGGCAATTTCGACTCAGTAGGGGCGTATCAGTCGCAGGAGTCCCCTTATTACAGTTGGTATAATTTCACACAATTTCCCGACAAGTACGAATCGTGGTGGGGCTTTGACACGCTTCCCAACGTTAACGAGCTTGACGAAAAATACGTTGACTATATAATCGAAAACAAAAATGCCATTATTAAAAAATGGCTTCGCCTCGGAGCAGACGGTTGGCGTCTTGACGTTGCAGACGAACTTCCCGACGAGTTTATCGAAAAGATGCGTGTTTCCCTTAAAAAAGAAAACCCCGACGCGCTACTCATCGGCGAGGTTTGGGAGGATGCAAGCCACAAGGAAAGCTACGGGAAAAAACGCCGTTTTCTTCACGGAAAGTCGCTTGACGGTGTTATGAACTATGTATTTAGAGAAGCAGTTCTTGACTTTCTGACAAAAAACAATGCAAAGCTTTTTACGATGCGGATTGCATCTCTTATGGAAAATTATCCTAAAGAATCGCTCTATAGCTGTATGAACCTTATCTCCTCGCACGATGTTCCGCGTGCAATGACGGTCCTTTCGGGTGCGCCCGATTTCAGAACAATGAGCCGAAATGCTCAGCACGACTACCTTATTTCAAATGAGGCATTGCAGCTTGCTCAGCGGAGGATGCTTCTCGCAATCGTTTTGCAAATGACTATGGTCGGCACACCCACCGTATATTACGGCGACGAGATTGGTATGACGGGCTACGCTGACCCCTTTAACAGAAAGCCATTTGACTGGGGTAGTACAAACACTGAGCTTTTTGAACATACACGCCTTTTTGCGAATTTACGCAAGGAAAACCCCTGCTTAAGAACAGGCGACTACACGCTGATTTACTATGTTGGCGGCACTGTATGTTATATGCGAAGCATCGAAGACGGGAGAGATGCATTTGGCAACTATTGTACTGACGGCAGTGTTATGGTTATGGTTAACTCCGCTCAGGAAAATCAGTATATTTCGCTCTGTCTTGACAGGTTTGGAGTGTTAAGTGCTACCGATATTTTAACAGGTGAAAAAATTATGCACGATGGTAGCTTTACGTTTGAGCTTGCGCCTCTTTCATACAGGGTGCTCAAATTGGAAAGGAACAACAAGCAATGTACAAAAATACAACTCACACAGTAGATATAACTGCATTTTCATCAGAAGGAAGCGGTATTGCAAAAATAGACGGTTACACTGTTTTTGTGCCATCTGCCGTGCTCGATGATAAGGCAGAAATCCTAGTTGTTAAGGAAAATAAAAATTACGGTTACGGCAAGCTCCTGCGTGTTATAGAGCCGTCTCCCTTAAGGTGTGATGCTCCGTGTCCCCTCTCTCAAAAATGCGGTGGATGCGATTTGCAGAGTGTTTCCTACGAGGGTCAGCTTGAGTTCAAACGCAAAAAGGTTGAGGACGCCATCGTCAGAATAGGCGGTTTTGACGGGTTTGAGGTAACCGAAATTGTAGGAAGCGAGCCAAATCTTCATTACAGAAACAAGGCAATCTACCCTGTAGTAGAGGAAAACGGCAAAATCGTCTGCGGGTTTTACGCTCCGCACTCGCATAGGGTAATTCCCACGAGGGATTGTTTTTTGGCAGACGAGCGCACAACCGAGATTGCAAACTTTATAACCGACTGGGTTACCGAAAACAAAATAGATATTTTTGATGAAAGCAGTGCAAAAGGCACTCTTCGTAAAATCTGCATCCGTGTGGGAAAAGAAGAGGCTGTTGTGGTGCTTGTATGCGCAAAGCCGATAAAAAATTCTTCCTCCCTTGTAAAAGAGCTTACAAGCCATTTCCCATATATAACGGGCATTGTGGAAAACTATAACTCAAGCAAAACAAATACAATTTATGGTGATAAAGACAGCTTGCTCTACGGCAGACCGTACATTTATGACAGTATAGGCGAAGTAAAATATAAAATTCACTACAGAGGCTTCTATCAGGTCAACCCCTATACTACAAAGCTTCTTTACGATAAGGTTAAGTCCTATTGCACAGATGCCAAAGATAAAAACGTTTTCGACCTCTACTGCGGAAGCGGTACGATAGGTCTTTATCTTGCAAATGATGTAAAATCAGTTACGGGCATCGAAGTAGTCCCCGAGTCGATTGAAAACGCTAAGGAAAACGCCGAGCTTAACGGTATTACCAACGCAGAATTCTTCTGCGGAAAAAGCGAGGACGTTTTACCCGCTCTTCTAAAGGAAGGCACACGCCCCGATATAGTTGTGCTCGACCCACCAAGAAAGGGTTGTGAAAAGTCCTTGCTTGATGCTATTTCCATTGTAAAACCCGAAAGAATAATCTACGTTTCGTGCGACTGTGCAACAATGGCGAGGGATCTTAAAATCCTTTGCGAAAACGGGTATGAGCTTAAGGAAGCAACCGCCTTTGACCAATTCCCGCAGACCTGCCAAGTTGAAGCAGTTTCACTGCTTCAACGTGGCAACTAAGTTTGCCTGTCGGCAAGTGAAGTT
>JAZNOC010000078.1:0-5988 GCA_045580605.1 Clostridia bacterium
CCTGCTATCATAGCAGTACCTGCGCCCAATGCACAACATCCTAAAATAATACCGATTGCGATTTCCATAATTATACCTCCATCAAATTTTTGCACTCGCGTGCTTTTTTTCTTTTCGTTTCATATAAAGCTCAAGAGGAAAGCCTCCTGAAATATACAGCATCGTCAGCATTGCGAAAATATACGCCTGCAAAACTCCGCTGAATATATCAAAATAGATTGACAAGATTGCGGGAATACCCACCCTTAAGAATGGGAATTCTCCCAAAATACCCGGCAGGGCACCAAAAATTATATTTGAAAGTCCCTGCAGACCAGCTGCAACAAGCACAGAGATTACCGAGCCTGACAGCACGTTACCGTAATGACGAAATGCCATCGATATAGGTGTTGCCACCTCACTGATAATATTAAGAGGTGCCATAAGAGCCGGATTTGCAAAACTCTTTATATATTCGAGCGGCCCGCACTTCATTTTGTAATATGTTATAAGAACAAAAACAAGTATTGCCCAGCCTGCCACAATATTTATGTCTGACGTTGGGGGATACAAGCCAAACAATGTTATCAGGCTCGAAAACGCCGAAAGAGCTAAAATTGTCGCAATAAACGGAGCAAAAGAGCGAAAATACTCTCCCATATTACCCGTAACCATACTCGTACTTTTTTCAACTATCATTTCAGCAAAATGATGTCTTTTAAGCCACACGCCTTTTTCTATGCCGTGCGTAAGGTAAAGGCACAAAAAGAGCACTGACAAAATTACCATCGCCGAATTAACCTGAGATTCGGAAATAATAAAATCCTGAATCGGCATTTTCACCGTAGTAAAAATAAGTGCACCTGAGATAACTATGCCCTCTTTTGCCGGTGTCGTCAATACTTTAAGCACAATAGCAAAGGCGATAGGCAGTATCATCATTATGATTAAAAGTGCATCCACAATCTTAAACCGACTGTTTGTTTTCACTTGTCTATCACATCCTTTTTATCCTTGATGAGCGGGCGAAGCATCACTGCAATTCTCGGGAAAAACAAGGGTACAATAACTGCTATGGTGTTAAAATAGCTTACTCCTACACCTACTGCAGCAGCTACAAATATAGCAAGATTTCTCCCGCTTTGCGATGCCCGCATAACTTTCCTTGCATCAGCCTCATCCATAGTAAGAGCCTTTTGCACGCTGCGTCCCATAAAATAAAAGTTTGCTAACGAAACTCCCGCCGAGAGAAAGTTGCCTAAAAGCACAGTGTAGTCCCATTTACGCAAAATGAGAAAAACCGCTTGCATCAAAACGCTTAATACAGCAATAATAGATGCCATATATTTAGTTTCCTTAACAACCGTAGCATCAGCTGCCATAGCCACTTCTCCCTTCGATAATACTAATATTGTTAGTATAACATATATTACTAATTTAAGCAAATTTTTTTACAGAAAATTTATTTTTATAATAAAAAGAAGCGTGCCGCTTCACCCATTTCGCGTCCCAACTGAATTTAGAAACAACTATTTTTCTCGCGATAAAATGCGCAATTCCTATACAGTAAAAAACAACAACAAGCATTGCCTGTTGTTGTTTTTATGTTTATTAGTCTACGAGCTTGATAATAGCCATAGGCGCATTATCACCGCGGCGTACACCTGTTTTCAAAATCTGTGTGTAACCACCGTTGCGCTCTGCATACTTTGGAGCAAGTTCATCAAATACCTTCTTAACAACATCTTCCTTTGTGATGAAGCTAAGTGCCTGTCTTCTTGCATGGAGATCGCCACGCTTTCCGAGAGTAATCATATTCTCAGCAAGAGAGCGAACTTCCTTTGCACGTGTTACAGTTGTTTCGATTTTACCGTTTTCCAAAAGAGCAGTTACCATACCGCGCAGCATAGCCATTCTCTGGTCGGTAGGACGACCGAGTTTTCTTGTTCCGGGCATTGATATTCCTCCTTAAAACTTCTGATAAAAATCACTCAATAGGTAATCAGTCTTCGTCGGGCGCAAATGAAACCCCAAGAGATTTAAGCTTATTGCAAACTTCATCAAGGGACTTACGTCCAAGATTTCTTACCTTTATCATTTCCTCTTCTCTACGGAGCGTAAGGTCTTCAACAGTGTTGATACCTGCACGCTTGAGACAGTTGTAGGAACGAACAGAAAGGTCAAGCTCTTCGATAGTCATATCGAGCATCTTTTCCTTCTGTGTTTCTTTAGTTTCAACCATTGTTTCGATATTCATTGCTTCATCTGTAAGCTGGATAAAGAGCATCATATGATCATTGATGATCTTTGCTGAAAGGCTGATTGCCTCGTCAGCTGTTTTAGTACCGTTTGTCCAAACTTCAACAGTGAGCTTATCGTAGTCTGTGTTTTGTCCCACACGGGTGTTTTCCACATAGTAGTTTACCTTTTCTACAGGTGTGTAGATGGAGTCAATCGGAATAAGACCGATAAGCGGCTGAAGCATAGCCTTGTTTCTGTCTGCAGAAACGTAGCCTCTGCCCTTATTGATTGTGATTTCCATATACAACTTTGCATCCTCGTTAAGAGTAGCAATGTGAAGGTCTCCGTTTATGATTTCAACATCACTGTCAGTCTTTATATCGCGTGCACAAAGCTCGCCTGCGCCCTCAGCTTCAATGTAAACAGTTTTGGGTGCATCTGAATAAAGCTTAACAATAATTCTCTTCATATTAAGAACTATTTCACTTACATCCTCTTTAACTCCGGGAATTGTGGAAAATTCATGCTGTACATTGTCGATTTTAATTGATGAAATCGCTGCACCTTCAAGGGAGGAAAGCATCATTCTACGCAATGAATTTCCAAGGGTTGTACCATACCCGCGCTGAAGCGGTGCTACAGTGTACTTACCGTAAGAACCATCCTCGCTGAGCTCTACTCGCTCAACACGAGGCTTTTCAAATCTTAAATCAGTCATTAAATAAACCCTCCCATTTTTTTATTGTTAATAAAATACCCGAGGGTAAGCTATTACTTAGAGTACAACTCAACGATGAGAGTTTCACTAACTTCGTAATCAATATCCTCACGAGTTGCAAGGTTAAGAACCTTTACGCTGCTTGCTTCTTTGTTAACTTCAAGCCACTTCGGAGCTGTCTTACTTTCGTTAGCCTCAAGTACAGCCTTGATTTTGGGAGAATCCTTGCTCTTATCTGTAAGAACGATAACATCGCCTGCTTTGATAAGGTATGAAGGAATATTTACTTTGCTTCCGTTAACTGTGAAATGTCCGTGTCTTACGAGCTGACGTGCTTCAGCACGGCTCATAGCAAAGCCTGCTCTGTAAACAACGTTATCAAGACGGCTTTCGCAGATTGTAAGCAAATTCTCACCGACAATACCTGCTCTCTTACCTGCAAGCTCAAAGTAATGAGCAAACTGGCTTTCGAGAACACCGTAAATACGTTTTACTTTCTGCTTCTCACGAAGCTGAAGACCGTATTCAGAAACTTTCTTTCTGCCCTGACCGTGCTGACCGGGAGCGTATTCTCTCCTAGCAATAGCACACTTATCAGAATAGCATCTTTCGCCCTTTAAAAAGAGCTTCTGTCCTTCACGGCGGCAAAGTCTGCACACCGCATCTGTATATCTTGCCATATTACTTCTGCACCTCCATCACACTCTTCTTCTTTTGGGCGGACGGCAACCGTTGTGAGGAATGGGAGTTACGTCCTTAATCATGCTAACTTCCAAACCTGCTGCCTGAAGGGCACGGATTGCGGCTTCACGGCCTGCACCGGGTCCTTTTACGTAAACTTCAACAGTTTTAAGGCCGTGTTCCATAGCTGCCTTTGCAGCTGTTTCTGCTGCCATCTGTGCAGCAAACGGAGTACTCTTCTTAGAGCCGCGGAAACCAAGTCCACCGGCACTTGCCCAGGAAAGAGCATTACCGTTAACATCAGTCATAGTAACAATTGTGTTATTGAAGGTGCTGCGGATATGCACTGCACCGCGTTCAATATTCTTGCGTTCTTTCTTTTTACGAGTAGTTCTTTTTACTACCTTAGCCATGCTCTCTCCTCCTTACTTCTTCTTATTAGCGATTGTACGCTTCGGACCCTTACGGGTTCTTGCATTTGTCTTAGTTCTCTGTCCTCTTACAGGAAGGCCACGTCTATGACGGATACCTCTGTATGAGCCAATTTCTGTAAGACGCTTAATGTTAAGAGCAACTTCACGACGAAGGTCGCCTTCAACCGCATAGTCGCGGTCGATTACTTCTCTCAACTTACCAATTTCTTCTTCTGTCAAATCTTTAACTCTTGTGTCAGGATTGATACCTGTAGCCTCAAGAATCTTGTCTGCACTTGTTCTGCCAATACCGTAAACATAAGTAAGTCCAATCTGAACTCTCTTTTCACGGGGCAGGTCAACACCGGCTATTCTCGCCATCTGCTAGTACACCTCCAAAAATTTTTAACTTACTTTTATTGGATTAGGGTAATTGATTATGCGTTTTGGGCAATCATTATTATGATTTCAGCCGCGCCCGAAACTGACTTAAAAAATCAGCCCTGTTTCTGCTTATGTTTGGGATTTTCACAAATCACCATAATTTTGCCTTTTCTTTTAATAATTTTGCACTTTTCGCACATAGGTTTAACTGAGGGTCTTACCTTCATTTGAAATACCTCCCTATAATCTTATTTTGCTCGCCAAGTAATTCTTCCGCGAGTGAGGTCGTATGGAGAAAGCTCCACAGTAACCTTGTCGCCGGGCAGAATTCTTATAAAGTTCATCCTTAACTTGCCTGATATATGAGCCAGAATTTGATGCCCGTTATCAAGCTCCACCTGAAACATTGCATTTGGCAGTGCCTCGAGCACTGTACCTTCAAGTTCCAATACGTCTTCTTTAGCCAAGGCTACAACCTCCTTATTTTAATAAGCTTTTAAGCTCTTTCCTGATGTGTGCATCGTAAAGTGGATTATATGCTGAAAGGTTAGCATATTTACCCGTTTCTTCAAGATGCTTTAGTTTCTTCTTTTTGGGTTTAGCAAGCGTTTTGTTCTTACCGTCCACGATAAAGGCAAATTCGCTGTCGGTAGCAATCACCACAAAAAATTCGTCCTTATCATGACCGGCAAGAGATTTAACTATTGCACCGCAATTCATATCTTCACCTACAGTGTGAGGAAAACGGGACCGTTTTCCGTTATAGCCAAAGTATTTTCATAGTGTGCTGAGAGCTTACCGTCCCTTGTAGTAACAGTCCAGCCGTCAAGGCGATTAAAGTCAACAGCCTCCGTACCTTCGTTAATCATCGGCTCGATGGCAATTACCATTCCTGCGACAAGGCGAATACCGCGCCCTTCTTTACCAAAGTTCGGAACATCGGGCGATTCGTGAAGATTTTTGCCGACGCCATGACCGACAAGTTCACGAACTACGCCGTAACCATTAGCTTCAGCGTGGCTTTGTATTGCAAAGCCAATATCTCCAACTCTGTTACCGGGCAGTGCAAGCTGTGCACCTTTGAAGAAACATTCTTTTGTTACATCAATGAGCTTTTGAGCTTCCGATGAAATATTTCCTACTGGCAGGGTTCTCGCAGCGTCTGCGTGATACCCCTTATAGAAAGCACCCACATCCACGCTTACAATGTCGCCGTCATTAAGGATAACCTTATCAGATGGTATTCCGTGAACGACAACACTGTTAGGTGATATGCAGCTTGCAGCAGGAAAACCGTTGTAATTCTTAAATGAGGGTATTGCACCACAACTGACAATTGATTTTTCAATTATCTTATTGAGCTCGCTTGTAGTCATCCCCGCCTTAACGGACTCACCCGCTAAGCTAAGGGCCTCACTTACGATTTTCCCTGCTTCTTTCATTATTTCAATTTCTTGTTTTGTTTTAATAACTATCATTGAGCGTCTACTCCCAAAACATCAAGCACTGCCTGTGTAGTTTCTTCTATTGTGCTGGCGCCTGCAATATTTTTAAGCAAGCCCTTTCCCTTAT
>JAZNOC010000079.1:0-29709 GCA_045580605.1 Clostridia bacterium
TCTGATGCTCCTGCTTTATGTAGAATTGCCTCGACAAGCGATGTCTTACCTGCACCGCCGTGCCCGAGCACTACTATATTTCTTATTCCTTCACCACTAAATACGTTCATATCCTCTGTCCTCCATTCTTATATTACGGTTATCAAAACCATTGTCATTAGACTATGATATAATTTTACTACAAAACATAAAAAATATATACCCGTAGATTGCACAATCTTTTATTTTGATTTTCGTCATTTTGCACAATTATTTTAATTTTATTGTGATTTTTTTGGTTATTATGTTGACATTTCGCAAAAGATTGACTTTTTATCTGTCTTATGTTAATATATCACACGTAGGAGGCGTATAGAAATGGTTTTAACAATCGATATAGGAAACACCAATATTGTCCTTGGCGGTTTTATAAACGAAAACCTTGAATTTATAGCGAGGATGTCTACGGACACAAGGAAAACCGAATTTGAATACGCCGTGAAAATTCGCGAGATTATGATCTTGAAGAACATTGATAAAAAGAGCATCAGCGGTGCGATAATATCTTCTGTTGTTCCTCAGCTTACTCACAGTATAAAAAAAGCAGTTGACATTGTTTACAGCAAAAAAGCGCTTGTTGTAGGACCGGGGATTAAGACGGGGATAAATCTTCTTGTTGATAATCCTGCTGAGGTTGGTGCAGACCTTATCTGTGCCTGCGTTGCAGGGTACAATCTTTATAAGCCACCGGTACTTATAACCGATATGGGCACTGCAACAAAAATGATGGTTGTTGATGAAAATGCGGCTTTCAGGGGTGTTTCGATAATTCCCGGTGTTGAAATTTCGCTCAAGGCACTTGCAGGCACTGCTGCACAGCTTCCTCACATCGGTCTTGACGCACCGCAAAAGGTTATTGCAAAAAATACCGAGGAATGTATGCGTTCAGGCATTATTTACGGTAATGCCTCACTTATTGACGGTATGGTTGACAGAATTTTAAAGGAGATTGGAACTGACGCTACGCTTGTTGCAACGGGCGGTCTTTCGGGGATGATTATTCCCCACTGCAACCACAATATAACAATGGACGAAAACCTTATCTTAAAGGGATTATATATTATGTATAAGAAAAACACCAGGAATTAAACCGCTTGCGGTTTAAAATATATTATGCGGCGCTGTATCTTTTATAACGAAGGAAGAATGGCAGCCGTGTGTTGCATTCGCAACACGGAAGGAGTTTTTTTATGAACACAAAAGGTAAAACACTGGAGATTGTAATGTGTGCAATCATCTCCGCATTAATCGTAGTTTTGCAGCTATTGATTCCGCCAATTCCACTCGGACCTTTTTCTATTTCGCTTGTTTTAGTGCCAATTGTAATTGGCGTTGCATTTTGCGGAAAAAATTACGGTTGGTGGTTTGGACTTGTCTTTGGCGCCTGCGTCCTTTTCGGGATGTTTAAGTCGCCAACTCCTGGAGATTCGATTTTCCTTTCCACAAGCTTGCATGGCACAATCATAACTGTGCTTTCAAAAGGCGTATTATGTGGCGTATGTGCAGGAGTAGTATACGACCTTCTTAAAAAGTTTTCAAAATACCTTGCAATTGTAACGTCAGCAATTATTTGTCCCTTGGTAAACACAGGTGTATTTTTGATAGGCTGCAGACTTTTCTTTATGAAGCCTGTTTCTGAGTGGGCGCAAGGCGGTGGCTTTGGAGAAAATGTTATTCTTTATATGTTTGTCGGTCTTGTTGGGTTAAACTTTGTTTTTGAGATGCTTACAAATATTATTTTAAGCCCAGTTATCTTGAGGCTTGTAAATATTAAAAACAAATAAAAAAATGGAGTGGATTTACCACTCCATTTTTGTTATAATCAAATTAAAGAAGGAAAATTCCGTTTTCCATGCACTTATCACGCATTTCCTGAGGCCATACTGAAACCTGAACCTCGCCAATGTGTGCCTTTTCGAGAAGCTGCATACAAAGCCTTGACTGACCGATACCTCCACCGATTGTAAGCGGAAGCGTACCATCTGCAATCATTTTGTGATAGTCAAACTGCATACGCTCAAGCGAATTTGCTTTCTCAAGCTGAGCTTTAAGGCTCTTTTCGTCAACACGGATACCCATTGATGAAAGCTCAACTGCACGATTAAGAACATCGTTCCAAACAAGGATATCACCGTTGAGCGCCCAGTCGTCATAGTCGGGGGCACGGTTATCGTGCTTTTCGCCGTTTGAGAGCAGGCTACCAATCTGCATAATGAAAACTGTTTTATGCTCACGCACAATAGCGTTTTCTCTTTCCTTTGCGGGAAGCGACGGGTACATATCCAAAAGCTCCTGAGAGGTTATAAAGAAGACCTCGCGTTCGATTGTCTTTGTAAGCATCGGGAAAGTAAGGTTAAGTGCACTTTCTGCATCTGCCATTGCTTTTACGATTTTTCTGACAACCTCTTTTAGGAATTCCACATTCCTTTCCTCGCTTGTTACAACTCTCTCCCAGTCCCACTGGTCGACAAAAAGCGAGTGAATGTTATCAAGGTCATCATCACGGCGGACTGCGTTCATATCGGTATAAATACCCTCGCCTGCTTCGTAGCCGTAGCGGTAAAGTGCCATTCTCTTCCATTTGGCAAGCGATTGCACGATTTCTGCAATTTCTCCCGTTTCGCCTACATCAAACTCAACCTTGCGTTCTACGCCGCTTAAGTCATCGTTTATACCGCTTGATTTGGCAACGATTACAGGTGCGGTAACACGGTCAAGATTAAGCTCTGCCGCAAGCATTTTCTGAAAATTATCTTTTATTATTTTTATTGCACGTTGTGTTTCACGAAGTGAAAGGCTGGTAGAGTAGCCCTGTGGCAATATTAAATCTCTCATTTGTAGGCCCCCTTGGTTTACAATTATACTTTTCTATTGTAACGCTAAGATATGGTTTTGTCAACTTTTTTAAGGTGGTATTTTAATGATTTTTATTCCCGAATACGTTATTAATATAATGAATTTACTTGCGCAGGCAGAAAGGCACGCCTATGTTGTCGGCGGGTGCGTAAGGGATGCACTTATTGGTCGTAAATCTACGGACTTTGATGTTACCACCGATGCTACGCCCGATGAGGTTATTAAAATTCTTTCGGGCATCAGGGTTATTGAAACGGGCATTAAGCATGGCACTGTTACTGCCATTACAACTGATGGAAATGTTGAGATAACCACCCATCGCACTGATGGCACTTACACAGATAATCGCCATCCCGACGGGGTGTGCTATACAAAAGATATTCGCGAGGACCTTGTACGGCGTGATTTTACAATGAACGCTCTTGCCTACAACCACGCGAGCGGTCTTGTTGATATTTTTGGTGGTGTTGAAGACATCCATAACCGCATTATACGATGCGTTGGAAATCCACGCAAGCGTTTCGAAGAGGATGCACTGCGTATTCTGAGAGCGGTGCGTTTTAGTGCAACCTTAGGATTTTCGCTTGACGGTGAAACTGCCAATGCCGCAATCGATATGTGTCATCTTCTTTCTAAAATCTCCCGCGAGAGAATTTTTGAAGAGTTAAAAAAACTTGTCTGTGGCGATTTTGCTGACGATATTATAAAAAAATACAGACGCATAATATTCTCGGCATTGGGCGTAGCGGATAATGGTGAAAGTCTTGGGAATCTTAAGGACACCCCTGCCACAGCTGATATAAGGCTCGCTCTTTTGCTTAAGAATTTTGCCGATGTGCGAAAAATTGTGGAGTCCTTAAAATGCAGCCGTGCGTTTTCCGAGTCAGTTATTTTGCTTGTGCAAAATATGAATTTCTCACCCAAGCGAGCCGAGGACGTTATTTTGTTTGTATCAAAATTTGGTATTGAGCACGCAGAAAAGCTATCACATCTTAAAGGCAGCTCTGATTTTACTACACTTCTGGAAAAGGTAAAAAGAGAGCGCAGGTGCCTGAACATAAAGGAGCTTGACATTAGCGGTGATGACATAATAAAAAACACACGCTTTCGAAATGAGCAGATAGGCGAGGTGATCAGCGAGCTTTTTGCACTTGTTGCAAATGACAGCCTTAAAAATAAAAAAGAAGTACTTCTAAACTACCTGAAAAGTAAAACATAACAAATAACTCCCCCACATATAATCAAGTAAGTATGATTATTTGTGGGGGATTATCTATGTCGGGCAGCGGACGTTTGATGATGAAAAACACCCTTTTGCTTTCTGGCGGGAACATTCTTCTTCGCACGGTAGGGCTGTGCTTTCAGATGTATCTTGCGGGCAAAATAGGAGCAGGCGGGCTTGGAATTTACGGACTCATTGCGTCGGTATACACAGTTTTTGCAACGATAAGTATATCGGGCGTTAGATTTGCGGTAACACGCCTTACGAGTGAAGAAATCGGATATGGAAATATGTATCCGCACAAAATTGTGCGTTGTGCGTCTTACTATGCACTATTTTTCGGCACTGCTTCTTTTTTGATTTTGTTTTTCTTTTCGCCGTTTATTGCTCAAAAGTGGATATGCCACGCTTATGCCCAACTTCCGCTTAAGCTGCTTTCGTTTTCGCTGCCGTTTGTTTCGATGGGGGCAGTTTTCGAAGGATACTTCACTGCAAAACAAAAAATCTTTCGGCTTGTATCGGTGGGACTTCTCAATCAGGCTGTAAGAATTTTTTTGACGGTATATCTTCTCAATTTCGTAAGCGCTGCCAAAAATCATCCGTGCGATGTACTTTCACTGAGCACCCTTATTGCCGAGATTATCTGCAGCATTATCTCTTTTTTTCTTTACTTTTTAAATACATTTGGAAAACGCTCAAATCATATAACAAAAAATGCTTTTCCAAGACTTATATCGGTTGCAATGCCGCTTGCCGTCAGCGCCTATATGAAAACAGGGTTGTCTTCGCTTGGTCATATTATAATTCCGTATGGCTTCAGACGTGCAGGCATGGGTAGCGACGGTGCTTTTGCGACCTATGGTGTTATAACGCAGATGGCTTTCCCCATCCTTATGTTTCCCTCGGCACTGCTTGCATCTCTCGGCGAAATTCTTGTACCGCGAATTACAGCCGCACAGGTTAACAATCGAAAGGTTTCCATAAACTATATGGTCAGCCGAGCGACAAGGATAGGCTTTATTTTTAGCATTGCTATCTGTGGCTTTATGTTTTTCTATCCGCATACGCTGAGCCGTTTTTGTAAAAATGTTGAGGCAACGCTCTATATCAGAATTTTTGCTCCGCTTATCCCCATTATGTATTGCGACAGTGTAACCGACGGTTGCCTCAAAGGTTTGGGACAGCAGCTCTACTGTATGGTTTTAAACATCGCGGAGGCTGTTATAAATATTATTTTACTACTCGTTTTACTACCAAAATATGCCATCATAGGTTACATAGCCACAATGTATATCAAAGAGACATTTAACACCGTACTAAGCTTTCGCAGGCTCTACAAAAAAACCGCCTTTGAAATAGATGCAAGGATGATTTTAACTGTACTTTGCTCCGCAGTGTTTGCTTTTCCGCTTTCGTATATTGCTTTTGGATCGACAAGCTTTTTGAGCGGATTGTTTTACATTGTTGTCTATGTCTCTCTTCTCTATATCTTTAACTCCGTTACACGAAAAGATATAAAATGGATATTATCATTATGCAAATAAAAAAGAAGCGTGCCGCTTCACCCACTTCGCGTCCTAACTACTTATGTACTTTTGATGTCAAAAGTACCAAAAGCGTCGGGGGATTGCGATTTCCTATACAGTAAAAAAAGGACTGTAACGACAGTCCTTTTTACTTTTTAATTTAACACATAAACACGGCACTTTCTTCTGCCGAACTGAATACACTCCGACCTTGTTCTATAGCAAAGGTCAACACGGTTTCCTTTAATTGCTCCACCTGTGTCTGCTGCTACTGCGTAGCCATAACTCCAGCTGCCGTCAAGAGCCTCGATATAAACTCTTGAGCCAAGTGGTATAACACGGGGGTCAACTGCAATAACGCCCTTGTCAAGCGGTACACCTGTTGCAGTCATTCCGCCGTATCCGCCATTTTCCTCCGGTGAGAGGTCGTAAGCGGTTGCAGTGCATTCGAGCACATATTTATAATTAAGTGCACCTGTGCTTACAGGTGAATTTGCAGTTGCGTTTTTGCTGCCGTATTCTACAACCTTGTCAACAGGCTGCTTTACTACATCTTCGTTTATAATCTCACGGGAAACCTCTTTGCCGTCAACATACTTAATTTTAACTGTACGCTCTGCCTTTCCTGCCTGGCCCTCGTTAATAGTTACGATTGTACCTGCTTCAAGGCTGTTGTTAAGCTTTTTAACTGTGTTGTAAGCAAGCTCTTCGGTTTCAGTAATCTCACTGTAAGTAACCCCTTTGGTTGACTCCGCTTTTTTTACGACATTGTCAATAATTGTCGGTGCAGAATCTGCCATCGCTACGATATGTGCATTGCCTGAGTAGTATTCACCCAGAGCCTTAAGCCTGATGCTTTCTGCTGAAGCACTGCTGTAGGCTGCAAATACGGTAGGATTGTTTGTTATAAACATCACTGCTGCTGCAAAAGCTGCAGTAAGTGATTTTATTTTGCTTTTAAGTTTCATTTTAACACTTCCTTTGCCGAAGTCCATTATAAGCAGTTTTAATTCTTTTGTCAAGCTTTTTCGCCGTTTTTTGTTAAAACTTCGTAATATTTTCTTAATTATTTTCTCCTCCTTTTTGAAGAAAACGGCTTTGTTATGCGGTTTATAGCGATTTTTAATTCCATCAATTTCCGATTAATTTTTACAGTTTCAAAGTCTTATTTCGTTTATCTGTAACATTTTATGTATGCTTTCCTGTTTTAGAACATGCAAAAGGCGGCTTTTAGCCGCCTTTACTGTGTTCTGAAACCTAACATTACATTTACCTTTCTTATAGACCCATCACGCATAAATTCAACCTCTATCGTTTCTCCTCCCTGACGCTCGAACAAAATCTCACGCAACTCAAGCATTGAGTTAACATTCTTTCCGTTCATTGCCTGAATAACATCTCCAAAGCGAAGTCCTGCAGAGAATGCCGGTCCGCTGCTGTCAACACTGGCAACATATATCCCGTTTTCAAAACTTATATCCTGCCCGCTGTATCTTGCAGCTTCTGCGGTGCAGGCATATAGTCCAAGATAAGGAGTTCGGAATTCCCCAACGCTTTTAAGCCTTTCTATAACGGGAGTACAGATGTTTACGGGCACTGCAAAGCCCATTCCCTCAGCACTGCTTACCTTTATGGTGTTTATCCCTACAACCTCACCGTTTGAATTTATAAGAGGGCCGCCACTGTTACCCGGGTTTATCGATGCATCGGTCTGGATAAGGTCCTCCATATATGTTGCACCGTTGTCAGTCTCTATATTTATGCTCCGCCCCAAAGCACTTACTATCCCTGCAGTTACGGTGCGTTCAAATTGCATGCTAAGTGGATTTCCGATAGCAATTACCTCTTCCCCTACACGCAGCTTTTTTGCGTCGCCAAGACTTAGTTTAGGGTAGTTTTTTCCTTCAATTTTTACAATTGCAAGGTCAAGCGCACTGTCGCTCCATACGGTTTTTCCTTCGATGGTTTTGCCGCTACTGAGGGTTACCACAATTCTCTGTGGACGCGCCCCAATAACGTGCTGATTTGTAATGATGTACCCATCGTCAGTTGCCATAACACCACTGCCCATATACCACGTACTGCCGCTTTTCTGAGTGTTTTCGGCGCTCGATATACCAACTACGCAAGAGAGTGCCTCCTCAAGCATATCTTCCCTTGCCCTGATGCCTGTATTTACGGCAGGCGGCTCTGTCGGCTCCTGCGTTCTTGTGCTCAGGTTTATTCCGGTCCCGTTTTCTTTTTCGTTAATACTTGTATATATCCCTGCAACCAGTATCGTCAGAACAATTATAACGGAAAACGAAAGCAAGATTATGCCCGTTTTTTTGATAACTCTTTTCATAAAAAAACACCCCTTTGGAGATATTTTCTCCTTAAGGGATGTTTTTATACTATTTAATCAAAACTGTGGCTCTCGCCTCAACGCCTTCGCCGGAGCCGGCAAAGCCCATTTTTTCGTTAGTTTTTGCCTTTACACTCACCTGCGATATGCCAATTTTAAGTGCATTTGCAATGTTTTCACGCATTCTATCAATAAACGGTGCCATTTTAGGCTGTTGTATAATAATTGTAGAGTCAATATTTTCGATTGTATACCCGTTTTTTTCTACCAGCTCTGCCGTTTTTTCGAGCAGCACAAGGCTTGAAATTCCCTTGTATTTATCATCACTGTCAGGGAAGTGCGTGCCGATATCTCCAACAGCCATGCTTCCAAGAATCGCATCTATAATCGCATGCAAAAGTACATCTGCATCGCTATGCCCTAAAAGACCTTTTTCAAAAGGAATTTCGACGCCCCCGATGATGAGCTTTCGGTTCTCGGTTAAACGGTGGCTGTCAAACCCTGTTCCTATACGCATTTTGCCTTCCCCCGTATTTGCATTTCGTTTGTTTATGATTGATGCTGCCGTAATCATATCCTCGGCAGTTGTAAGCTTGATGTTTTCATAACTGCCCTCGGTTATTTTAATGGCTATTCCCATTTTTTCGGCAACCTCGCAATCGTCGGTTTCCGTCATTGCAGCGACTTCATAAGCTTGAAGAAGCTCCTCTCTTTTAAAGCACTGCGGTGTTTGCATAAGCATTACACTTTTTCTTTCAACGGTTTTTGTGATGAATCCATCTTCACTAACACTTTTTATGCTGTCCTTGCATTGGACTGCACATACCGCCGCACCGTAGTTTACCGCATCCTTTAATACATTTTCAATTATCTCTTTTGTTACAAGCGGGCGTGCTCCGTCGTGCACAAGTACAAGCTCTCCATTTGCCGCTTTAAGTCCATTTATAACGCTTTCTCCACGACTTTTGCCACCCAGAACAATTTTTATATTTCCAAATTTTTTCAGCATTACGGCGTATGTATCAAGATTTCTTTCTGATGAAACCACTACTATCTCGTCGATAAAGTCGCAATTTGAAAAGACCTCTACCGTTCTTTCTATAACGCTTTTTCCGCACAGAAGTGCAAGCATTTTGTCAGTGCCCATCCTTATGCCGCTGCCTGCAGCCACAATAACTGCCGATGCTCTTTTTACGTCCATCATAATCCTCCAAGAAGCGTGCCGCTTCACCCATTTTGAGTCCTAACTGAATTTAAAATAAAAAGCTCCGCTTACAATAGAATACTCAATTTCCCGTACTATAAAAAACAGAAAAGAACGTTTTTCTGCCGGTCTTTTCTGCATTTTATTTATTCATTTACTCCATTCTCAAGCTCTTCCTCAATCATTTGAGAGAGCTGATCTTCCACACTTTCGCGGTCTGTCTTCATAGCAACGATAATTTCACTAATCATAATTTGCTTGGCATTGCTAAGCATTTTATGCTCCCCTGTGCTGAGGCCTTTTTGTTTTTCCCGAAGCATAAGGCTTTTAACAACTGCCGCCACCTCAAAAATGTCGCCGCTTTTAATTCTTTCCATATTATCGCGGAAGCGCTTGCTCCAATTTTGTATAACCTCGATTTCTGCGGTTCGGAAAGACTTTAAAACCTCTTTTGCAACCGATGCATCGATAATATCACGAATACCCACATCGCCTGCATTTTCCTGAGGTACCATAACCTTCATATCATTTATAGGTATACGCATAACATAATATGACTGCGTTTTACCAAGTACCTCTTTAATCTCAATACCTTCAATTATACCTGCTCCGTGCATTGGATAAACAACACAGTCGCCTACATTATACATCAAACATACCCCAATTTCTGACTAAATACCCTTGTATCACCTATATTATAGCACTTTAGGCAGGTTTTGTCAAAGAAATATTTTACTATTTCATTATGGATGCACGCTCAATTCTATCCTCTATACAGCGGTTGACCTCTGCCCCGATAAGCAGAATATAAATACAGAAGAACAACCACAACATAAAGAAAATCATCACCGACAGACTTCCGTAAACATACGAATAGTCGGCAAGGTTTTCATAGTAGTATGAGAATACAGAAGAAAAACCTACCCAGCCTATTCCACTTACAACCGCACCGGGTATTTCTGCCAGGATATGCAGTTTTCTGTTTGGAATAAGCAGAAACAATACTAAGAATATTGTACTTAAAATTGCTACGCCAACAATCTGGCGAACACTAAAAATAATAACGGCCACACTCTTGATCTGAGGAAGCCCTCTTTTGATTGCGTCAACTATAGTATTTCCAAAAACAAAGGTTGCTAAACACAACACTATTAAAATAAGAATAATCAGTGTATACACAATACTCATCGCCCTTACGGCAATGAAATTGCGTGTTTCGTGCGTGTCATAAGCTCTGTTAATACCCTTTGTTACGGCGTAAACACCTATAGATGCTGCCCAAAGCGTTGACACTGCCGTAATTGAAATTACAGTTGCGTCACTATTCTTATAGACCTCCCTCACAAACGAGGATACAAACCCCCGTGCCGCCTGAGGGAAAACGTCTATTATCTGTTCAACCAGCTCATTAGCCGTAAACGGCAAAAACCCGATCATACTTATAAGAAGCATTATCAAGGGAATAAAAGAAATGGTCATGAAAAACGCTGCCTGTGCCGCATACTCCCATATATGATCCTGAAAAATTCCCTTGATAACATCATATACAAATTTAACAAACTTTTTTATTGTTCCCACCTCTGTATTATTATTTGGCAAAAACACTCTATATATTTAATTTAATAAGGCTGCGGCTAAACATTGTTTTGCTGCAGCCTTTTTTATTTAATTATTCAAAATCTACAGGTTCTTTTTCAGCCTCGTCATATTCTGCCTGCTCTTTGTCAAACTCTGCGTCAGCTTCGATAACTTCGTCATCTGAATCTGAGCCTGTTACTGATTTTATATCATCAGCCTTTTGTCTAAGAAGTGCAATTTCTTCTTCAAGAGCATCAATATCTTTGAAAAGCGGCGAAATCTGCTCGAGAACATTGTCTTCGCTCCTATAAGCTTTATAAGCATCGAAACCGATTTGTTTGTAAAGCTCTTTCACCTTGTTTTGCTTTTCCGTAATTGCTATCTTTATTTTAGCAACACCATAAGCTTCCTTGCTTTTCTGTCCGATAAACTCAGCTGTATTTGAGGCAAATGCCTTTATTTTTTCAAGATAATCCATATTTCTTACTCCTTAAGCCGACGGGAGTAAATCCCGTAAGCCTTAAATTTATTATCAGTCAAGGTTGGTCTTCTGAAGAAAGCTGGGGATTTCAAGGTCGCTGTTGTCGTCGCCGAAGCTAGCAAAGAATCCATCTTCCTTTTTTCCCTTTGTTTTTCCATCAAGACCGGTAGCAATAACAGTGATGATAATTTCATCCTCAAGAGATTCATCGATAGCTGCACCGAAGATAACATTTGCATCCTCGTCAACACAGTCGCCGATAAGCTGAGAAGCTGCGTTGATTTCGTGAAGATTGAGGTTAGTACCACCAATAACATTGATAAGAACGCCTGCTGCACCGTCAATTGTTGTCTCAAGAAGAGCACTTTCAATTGCCATCTTAGCAGCAACTTCCGCACGGTTTTCACCGCTTGCACGTCCGATACCCATATGAGCAAGACCGGCGTCTTTCATAACTGTTGTAACGTCAGCAAAGTCAAGGTTAATAAGGCCTGCACCTACGATAAGGTCAGATATGCCCTGAACGCCCTGACGAAGCACCTCGTCAGCATCCTTAAATGCATCAAGAAGGCTTGTCTTGCTGTTTGATATATCAAGAAGTCTGTCGTTGGGAATAACAACAAGTGTATCTACATTGCCCTTGAGCTGCTCGATACCCTCTTCCGCCTGAATCATACGGCGTCTACCCTCAAAACCAAAGGGTTTTGTTACGATAGAAACTGTGAGCACGCCAAGTTCTTTAGCGATAGCTGCAACAACGGGAGCTGCACCTGTACCTGTACCGCCGCCCATGCCGGCTGTAACAAATACCATATCTGCATCTCTGAGCACCTGCTCAATTTCGCTACGGCTTTCTTCAGCAGCCTTTCTGCCGATTTCAGCCTTGCCGCCTGCACCCTGGCCCTTGGTAATCTTATCGCCTATCTGAATTTTCTGGCTTGCATGGCTTTTTGTAAGAGCCTGTTTATCTGTATTTACTGCGATAAACTCAACGCCCTTAACACCTGCTTCAACCATTCGATTTACAGCGTTGTTTCCGCCGCCGCCTACACCTACAACTTTAATTTTCTGAGCTGCTGCGAGCTCGTCTGCATATTCCATTCTCATCGGAATTCCTCCTATATGTAATTGATTTGAGTACACGTATCCTTACTATATACTATATAATACACCGAAACACGCATTGTTTCAAGAAAAATTTTAAATTATTCTTCTTTTTTTCTATAAATTTTTCGTTCAAGGTCGATATATCCTTCAACGTCTCCCCCGATTTCGTCTAAAATGGGTTGGAAAAGGCTCATTTTATAGTCAAGCTTTTCGGTATCGCCCACCCTTACGGTAAGGTTTGCGTTGTTGTAGGTAAACGTTATCTCAGTGATGTTTGATACATCAATTTGCTGCATTTTGAAAACAAGACTATCCTTTGAAAATTCCTTTAGGCAATCAAGAAGAGCCTCTAGCCTTGCTTTATTATCGGCACTTATGTTTTTACCAACCTTCCCCTGAGCATTCTCAAGTCCCTTTACTACGGGAAGGCTCTGCTCTTTTTCCTTATCCTTCACTATTTCAAGCACGCGACCGTCAGCAGTTATTATAGCATTTCCCTTTTTGACGGGAACATATGCAACGCCTGCCGCTTCAACAACACTTATTGTTATTGTTGAAGGCAGGCTCCTTTTCACTTTTGCCTCGTCAATATATCCCATTTTTTCTATGTTTTTCTTGGCTTTTCCGAGGCTTACCTCAAAGATATTTACATTTGTTGTAATACCTGAGCTTTTTATTATATCCTCGCTCTTTACGATTGAATTTCCGTACACCTTAATCGTATCAATATTAAACCCCGGAGTGAGAAGCATAACCGAAGCAATCGATGCAACCAAAATTACAAGTGCGAGCAAAGTTATCTGCTTTTTTTGTTTTCTTTTCAGTTTTATCTTTCGTTTTGTTCTCATTATCTCACATCCTTTTAATATCGGCGCCAAGACTGATCAGTACCTTATCTAAATCCATATAGCCGCGGTTTATAAAATGAACGCCGCTAAGCGTGCTCTCCCCCTGCGCACCAAGCGCCGCAACTGTAAGTGCCGCACCGCCGCGCAAATCCATTGCACGTATGTGTGCCCCGTGAAGCTGAGTTCCTTTTATTATTGCAACTCGGCCATCCTGCAGAATGTCTGCACCCATTTTGGTAAGCTCGGGAATAATTTTATAACGGCTGTCGAAGACATTTTCCACAATAACACTTGTTCCCTCGCCCCTGCACAGCATTGCCATCATAACCGACTGTGCATCGGTGGGGAACCCCGGATAAACCTGTGTTTTTATTATATCAACCGGCAGAATTTTCTGCGGTGCTTTGATATACATTTTGTTTTTAAAAACTTCTATTTTTGCACCACTTTCACGCATCACCGCAATGATGGCACCAATGTGATCACTACGGACATTCATCAGCTGAATTTCGCCGCCTGCCGACATAACGGCACACATAAGTGTCGCAGTAACAATCCTGTCAGGGATAATTCTGTGATTTGCTCCGCGTAGATGTGCAACACCTTTGATTACAATATTTTCTGTACCTGCACCGGAGATATCCGCTCCCATTTTGTTGAGAAAATCGCACATATCTACTATTTCCGGTTCTTTTGCGGCATTCGATATTGTTGTTTCGCCTTTAAGCTTTACGCTTGAAAGGATTATGTTTTCCGTTGCACCTACACTTGGAAAGCTAAGGTGAATATTTCCACAATGCATTTTACTTGCATCTGCCTCTAAAAAGCCGTTTTCTTCTTTGATTATCATCCCAAGTTCGCGCAGAGATTTTATGTGCAAATCAATAGGTCTGTTCCCAAGCTCGCACCCGCCGGGAGCGCAAAGACTTGCTCTTCCCATTTTGGCGGCTAGTGCACCTAAGAAAATTATTGAGCTTCGCATTTCACGCATAAGCTCCTCGGGAATTTCCCAGTTTTTTATCGTAGAAGCATCTATTGTAAGCGTTTCATTATCAAGCGAGATATTGCATCCAAGCCCTCGCAAAATGTTCATCGTGTGCTCCACATCGCTAAGGGCGGGACAATCGTAAATTTTGCACACATCGCCCGAAAGCACTGCTGCCGCCATTATTGGAAGCACTGCATTTTTTGCACCTTGGATATATGCCTCGCCCGAGAGTTTATTCCCACCGCTGATTATGTATTTATCCAAAACCACACCCCCAAAAGCATTAAAACCAGTGGCAAGAGTCATAGCCTTGCACTTAGTATCATATTATGCAATTCAGGTGATGGCGGTGAAAGTTATTTGTTTGTTAGTTTTTTCACGTGCTTATATATTGTTTCGCACGCATCTGCTATACCTATCTTTTTGGAGCAACTCTCCATTTTCTGTAGCTTTTCAGGATTTTTAAGAATTGACAGTATATTTTTAGCGAGAACTTCGCCACTTAATTCGTTTTCGCTAATTACCAGTGCCGCACCGTTATCCTCGAGATATTTTGCGTTATATTCCTGATGGTGATGTGCTACATACGGGCTGGGAATAAGGATAGCCGCCTTTCCGAGAGCCGTGATTTCGCTCACGGTGATAGCTCCTGCCCTTCCTATGATTATATCTGCCGCACCAAATATTTCCTCCATATTGTAAATGTAAGGAAGAATTTTAGCGTTCTTTATATTATCAGGGTCAAGCTTTGCCTCTTTGAGCCGCTTTACAACGCTTTCATAAAGACGCTCGCCCGTTGAAGCTATAAGATTAAAGCCTTCAATTCCATTTTTTGCAAGCTCAACGAGTGCATCATCGAGTCTTTCTGCACCGAGCGAGCCGCCAAACATAAGCACAATCGGCTTATTGTCAAAGCCCATTTCCCTGCGGAGTGCGCCTTTGTCTGCCTTTGAAAAAAGATTCGGTCTTAAGGGATTTCCCGTCAAAATCATATTTTTTGCGGTCATCATTTTTTTTGTTTCCTCAAAGCTTATTGCCGTTACATCCGCCTTTTGAGAAAGCATTTTTATTGCCAGTCCCGGGAAAACATTCTGTTCGTGAATGAGCGTGGGTATTTTCAATTTTGCCGCCGCTTTGATTACCGGTGCACAAACATATCCGCCCGTTCCTATGACAATATCGGGATTAAATTTCTTTATTATTTTTTTTGCTAAAAAGGTACTTTCAATATACTTTATAAGCACCTTCACATTTTCAAGAGAAAGACTGCGTTTTAAGCCGTACACATCGATAAATTCGATATCGTACCCACATTTTGGGACAAGAGTTTTTTCAAGTCCGTGGTTTGTTCCCACAAATAAGAATGAACTGTCCGGCTCTTTTTCCTTAATGTAATTTGCAATAGCGATGGCAGGATTTATATGTCCTGCTGTGCCGCCGCCCGTGAGTAGAACTCTCATAAGGATACCCCTTGTTACAATTTTTTTACTTTGCTTGTTCTTGATATGTTAAGTAGTATTCCAACGCCGGAAAGCATAACTATCATTGATGTTCCGCCTGCGCTGAAAAACGGAAGCTGCATACCTGTTGACGGAAGCACTGAAAGCACAACACCGATATTTATAAGCATCTGAATTCCTATGATAGATGTGATGCCGAATGCCATAAGCGTGCCGAACTTGTCGCGTGCGTTAAGTGCTATTGCCATCCCACGCCATACAAATACAACGAAAAGTGCTATTACTGCTATTGCGCCCACAAATCCAAGCTCTTCGCAAACGATTGCGTATATGTAGTCATTGTGAGCCTCAGGTAAGTATAGATATTTTTGCCTTGACTGTCCAAGTCCAAGCCCGAAAAATCCTCCTGAGCCAACCGCATAGAGCGACTGCAATATCTGCCAGCCGATGCCACGGCTATATGCCTCCGGATTAAAAAGTGCCTTGAATCTGTCAAGTCTGTAGCTTTCAGAAACCGCAAAATAAGTAAAGCCTACTGCCCCGACGGCACCTACAATCGCAAGATATTTCATTGGCAGACCTGCTGCAATCATAAACATTACACTTATTGCCGCAAGAACAACCGCCGCAGACAGATGGCTCTGCAAAATACAGCAGCCGATAAATGCAACCATTACGGCAATCGATACTGCCATGTTTTTGTTGGGCTTACTAAGGTCAGACGTTTTACTATTTGTATATCTTGCTGCATAAAAAACAACGAGTGCAAATTTTGCAAGCTCCGACGGCTGAAAGCTTATCGGACCGAGAGAAATCTGTCTTCTTGCACCGTGCGACACAAATCCTATCATAGGCACAAGAATCATAAGTGCCAAAGTTACCACAAAAATCGGTCTTGCATATTTTTTGTATATATGATAGTCCAGCCGAGAGGTGAAAAACATACCCACACAGCCTATAACGGACATTGATGCCTGCTTTATAATAATCGAATATATATTGCCTTCATTAAGTGCTCGGGGTGTACTTGCTGAGAAAAGCATAATAAGACCAAACAACAGAAGCACTATAATTGTCATCAGCAAAATAAAGTCCACTTTGCCGTTATTTCTGTTAATTTCGCCTCTTTCTGCCATTGTTTCCACTCCTTATATCGAGATAGCCAAGTCCCTCGGCTTAAATTGCAAAATAGCTTATCACGCACAAAAGCACTGTTATTGCACAAAACAGCATGACAACCTTTGTTTCACGCCAGCCACACATTTCAAAATGGTGATGAACAGGTGCCATTTTAAATACTCTTTTCTTTGTCTTTTTATACACCAAAACCTGAATTATTACGCTTAAGGCTTCAAATAAAAATACAAACGCACTTATTATGATAAAAAGCTCAAGCCCTGCACTTACTGCAGTGGCGGCAATTATTCCGCCAATAAACAGGCTTCCCGTATCACCCATAAATACCTTTGCAGGATGTGCGTTATATATCAAAAATCCCAAAAGTCCGCCCGTAAGAGCCGCCGATATAACTGCACTGTCTGCATTTCCTTTGATAATCAGGCACGCAACCGTGAAAAAGAGCGAAACTATCGCACCCACGCTTGATGCCAGACCATCAAGCCCGTCTGTTAGATTTGCACTATTTGTTGTTGCAAGAAGCACAAGCATCACAAACGGAATATAAAAAATACCAAGACTTACATACGTTCCTGTAAAGGGAATAAGCGTCGATGTCTGCCCAAAGTTAAAATAGAGGTATAACGCATACAAAAGGCTTACAATCGTCTGAAGTGAGAATTTCTGTTTTGCGGTAAGTCCCTGATTGTGTTTTTTTACGACCTTGATGTAGTCGTCAATAAAGCCGATTATTCCGAACAAAACTCCACACAGAAGTATTCCGCCTCCACGGTTACCACTAATAAAAAACAGCGATGCGATAACTGTAGAAAGTATGAACGCAATTCCGCCCATTGTGGGAATTCCCTGCTTGCTTTTGTGCCAGGCGGGGCCGTCTTCAAGTATCGTCTGCCCGAATTTGAGCCTGCGTAAAAACGGAATAAGTATCGGCTCAAATACAGCCGCTATTATAAAGCTTAATATGCATGCCTTTATCCACAAGTTAAATCAACCTTTCATTTCTTCAAGTATTCTTTTGACAACTGCTCTTTCGTCAAAATCGTGCTTGATATGCTCAATCTCCTGATATGTTTCATGCCCCTTGCCTGCGAGGATGATTATGTCTCCCTCATTGGCAGTTTCCATAGCATACTTTATTGCCTCATATCTGTTTTCGATGGTTACATGGTTATCTTTTTTCATCCCTGCAAGGATGTCTTCTATAATAGCTGCAGGCTTTTCACATCTCGGATTGTCGCTTGTAACAACGACAAGGTCGGACAATTCCTCTGCAATCTTACCCATTTTCGGGCGTTTGAGAGAATCACGGTTTCCGCCGCATCCGAAAAGTGTAATAACTCTTTTTTTTGCAAAGCCACGCACTGCTGAAATTATATTTTCCAAACCGTCGGGTGTGTGTGCGTAGTCAATTATAACGGTGTATGGCGTGTTTGTATGTACAACCTCAATTCTTCCCATAACAGGCTTTGCAAGGACAAGCCCCTTTTCAATATCGCTGTCGCTTATACCGATGTTCTTGCACGCACAGATTGCCGCAAGTGCATTATAAACAGAAAATTTACCGGGTATTCCAAGTCTCATTTCACAGACTTCGCCGCGGTCGTTTACATCAAAAATTACTCCACGCTCGCTCATTCTGAGGTTTTGCGCCTTTATGTCAGCATCGCCGTTTATTCCATAGGTGATTAAATCTCCCTTTGCTGACTTTCTTATAAGGTCAGCAAAGTCCGAATCGACATTAACGGCTGAGGATTTGCTCATTTTAAAGAGCATTGCCTTTGCCTTAGCATAGTTTTCGAGTGTTTTGTGAAAGTCGAGATGGTCTTGCGTTATATTTGTTATAACCGCCGTTTCAAACTCAACACCGTATACTCTGTCAAGAGCAAGCGAATGGCTTGAAACCTCCATAACAACATACTCACCGCCGGTCCTTACCATTTCTACAAATATCGCAAAAAGGTCGAGTGATTCAGGGGTTGTTCTGCCACTTTCAACTACTTTGTCGCCGATTATGGTTTGGTTTGTACCTATAAGGTCGCACCTTATCCCCTTAAGAGCGAGAATATGGCGTATTATATATGTTGTTGTTGTTTTTCCGTTCGTTCCAGTTATTCCTATTATTTTAAGTTTTCTTTCGGGATGCTCGTAAAAGCTTGCTCCTACGCACGCAAGTGCACGACGGGAGTCATTTGTCATTACGTAAGTACAATCGCATTTAACATCGTCTTCGCCAAGAACGGCAACTGCACCGTTTCTTATTGCAGCATCTATATATTTATGCCCATCTGTTTCAAATCCTTTTATCGCTACAAACAGATAGCCCTCTTTTACTTTTCTTGAGTCGTAGGCAATTCCCTTTATGTCAATATTCTCATTGCCTGTTACGACACCTTCTATATCTTCAATAATATCACTAAGCTTCACATCTCTCACCTCCGTCAATCAGATGTCCTTTGAACAAATTTCACGAATATTTTGGTTTTTTCTGCAACCTCGGCACTTGCTTCAGGACTTTGTGATACAGCAATATACTCCTCGTTGAGCCTTGCAGGATTTCCACCGCCATCAAGCTCTATTATGAGATTTGCTTTCTCTATTGCTGCTTTTGCGTTCTGATACGTCATTCCAACGACGTCTGGCACAACCGACGTTGCTGCTTGACTATTTTCCTCGGTATAGGCAATTACGCTGGAATTCTTGTGTAACTTAGTTCCTGCTGCCGGCACCTGCCTGCTTATTGTAGTTCCGTTACCCTTAAGGTTAATTAGAAGACCAACCTCCAAAAGCTTTTGCGTTGCCTCTTCAGAGTTGCATCCCACAATGTTTGGAACATTTACCGAGATTGTTTCGGCAGTTTCCTCAGTGTACTGCGGCTCGTATCCAAGATACGGCAGTACATCCTGCATTATCTTTGCAACAGCAGGGGCAGCTATTGCACCACCGCCTGTTGCGCCCATTGTAGGTTCATCAAGGAGAAGTAAACACACAATTTGTGGGTCATCAACAGGTGCAAAGCCAACGAATGATGCTATATACTTTCCACTGTTACGGGGAAGCTTTTCACTTGTACCTGTCTTGCCGCCAATTCTGAAACCGCTTACATAGGCTCCCTTACCTGTACCATTCACGACAACCTGCTCGAGTATGGAGCGCATTGTATCGCTTGTGCTTTTAGAAACAACGCTGCGAACAAGCTCAGGTTCAAATGTTTTTGTAATTTTACCTTCAGAATCCGTGTATGCTTTTATGATTTGGGGTTTCATAAGGTTACCACCATTTACAACCGCCGATACTGCGCTGACCATCTGAAGCGGCGTTACAGTAAAGGTCTGGCCAAATGATGATGTTGCAAGGTCAACTGATGAAAGCGAATCGTGGAATGTCCCCGAAGACTCGCCCGGAATGGTAAATCCTGTTGTTTCCGTAAGCCCGAATGCTCTGAAATATTTCTGGAAGGTTTCGCTGCCAAGTCTTGCGCCAAGCTCCATAAACATCGGGTTACATGAATTCATAACGCCAAGTTCAAAGGTTTCTTCCCCGTGGCCCTCTCTTTTCCAGCAGTGAATATCTCTGTTTGCCACATGGCGCACACCTGTACAGGTAAACGTTTCATTAAGTGAGGCTACTCCCTCTTCAAGCGCTGCTGCAGCAACTATGGTTTTAAAGGTTGAACCGGGTTCGTAAGAGTCTACAACGGCTTTGTTACGCCACATTTTTGTTACTGCACTACTGTAAGCTTTGTCGTATTCCTCATCCTCAAGCTCCATTTCCTCAAGGCTTTCAATCATAAGCTGATCTGTTATAACTCTCGGCTCATTAAGGTCATAGCTTGGAACAACTGCCATTGCAAGAATTTCGCCTGTTTTTGGATTCATTACAATTGCGGCACCGCCGCTTGCAAGCTCGTTTTCCTCATACGCCTGCTGAAGATGCTTTTCCGTGTAATGTTGTATTGTCTCATCAATAGTAAGCACAACACCCTTTCCGTCTTGCGCCTCAATGTATTCCTCGTATTTGAAGGGCATTTCGTTATTTCTTACGTCCTTTGCAACAACAATTCTGCCATCAACGCCACTAAGTTCTTCGTCAAGTACATTCTCAAGGCCTTCGAGCCCCTGACTGTCGCTGCCCGTAAAGCCTATAACATGAGCGGCAAGCGAGCCGTATGGATAATATCTTTTAGCATCCTCCTCGAAATGTATTCCCGTTATATTCATTTCACGGAGTTTGTCTGCCTTGCTTTGTTCAACCTGTTTAGCAATTATGACAGACTGCCTATCGGTTTGTGCTATCTTTTCTCTCACATCGTCCTCTTTTACTCCAAGAACACTTGTAAGTGCATTTACCACAGCTTCACTATTTTTTACCTTTTCAATTTCCTGAGGATTTATCGTTACACGTTCTGCAGATGCGCTTTGCGCCAAAACGTTCATATTTCTGTCGTATATGGTTCCTCGTTTTGCTGTAATTGCACTGTCTCTCGTCTGCTGTTCGGCTGCAAGTGTTTTATATTCGTTACCGCGCACAAACTGCACCCAGATAAGACGCCCCATAAGCACAACAACGCCTATCATAAACCAGACAGTCATATTCCTTATTCTTTTTTTCATTGTAGCCGTTGTTTTTTGCATTTTCTCAGCTCCATTAAATAAACACAAAAAGGGATAATGGCACTCATAGTTTAGTTGCCACTTCCCTTTCGTAAATATTATATTATACTAATATAAATATTCCAGTATGACCGATATACGGTTTATAAACGCACTGAAACCATTTGTTTTTTCAGCTTTAAGTACCTCTCCGTTATCAGTATTTCCAAGGGAAATATACTTGATTTGGCTTTTAGCAGGCTGATGAAGATTAAGGCGCTGGGCCTCAAGCTCTATTTTTTTTGGATCAATATTTCCCTCAGCTTTAACACGCGTTTCTACTACCTGCGCATTTATAAGTGCAAGCTCTGAACGTGTTTTACTGAGTTCGCTGAATTCTTTTGCTATTGCCGCATATCTTGTTAATATAACGAATGCCATCATTGCTACAAGTCCCACAGCTGCAACAATTCTCTTTTTTAAAAGCAACGTGGATTTATGTTTTCTTATAGCAGTACTTTTTTCTTTATTTTCTTTAATCTCGTTTTCTGTACGAGGGGTATCGTATGTATAATATTCTCTTTTTAATGCATTTGAGCCTTTTGTATACATTTTATCCTCCCTCTACACTATTTTTTCCACCGTTCTGAGCTTACTGCTCCTTGCTCTTGGATTGCGCTCAAGCTCCGAATTTGAAGGGCACACGGGCTTACGTGTTATGCTCTTTACCGTCGGTATATTTCCGCATACGCACACGGGAAAATCCTTAGGGCAAGTGCAACCCCTCTCAAGCGAGGCAAATGCCGTCTTTACAATTCTGTCCTCTAAGCTATGAAAGGTGATTACGCCCATTCGACCACCTTTTTTCAGAAGGCTTACGCCATCGTGTACTGCTTGATTGAGAATTCTAAGTTCGCCGTTTACCTCTATCCTTATTGCCTGAAAAGTACGCTTCGCGGGGTGCGGACCGTCTTTTCTGGCTGACTGCGGTATTGCCGCCTTTATTATGTCAACGAGTTGAAACGTCGTTTCAATGCTCTTGTTTTTTCTTTCGTTTACTATAAATTTTGCGATTCTGCTTGCCCAACGCTCCTCACCATACTGCGAGATTACCCTGTAAAGCTCCGCCTCGCTGTAGGTATTAACAACATCTGCCGCAGAAAACGCCTCACGGTTATCCATACGCATATCAAGCGGTGCATCCTGCATATATGAAAAACCGCGACTGGCATCATCAAGCTGAGGGGACGAAACGCCGAGGTCTGCAATTACTCCGTCAACCTCTTTGATGCCGAGTGATTGTGCAATTTGTGCTATATTAGAAAAATTATCATGAACTGCAGTGAAGTTTTTTCCTTCAAATCTCTGGCGCGCGTTTTCTATTGCAGTGATATCACGGTCAATTCCTATAACGCTTCCACCTTTTTCAAGGATAAGAGCCGTATGACCGCCACCGCCCAATGTCATATCTATGTATATGCCGTTTTTCTTAACATCAATGCTGTCTACCGTTTCCTCAAGCAGCACGGTTACGTGGTCAAAGCTCAAATTACTACCTCCTAAAGCCTATCAGAAGCTGATACCTTCAAGGCTTTCTGCCGCTTCCTCTAAGGACATTTCGTCTTCATTGCCGGAGTAGTCTGTCCAACGTTGTGCATCCCAAATTTCAATATGACTGCCTACACCGATGATTACAACCTGTTTTTCGAGGCCTGCGTGTTCCCTGTGTGGCGGGGAAATGAGAACCTTACCCTGTTTGTCAGGCTCACCCTCCTGCGCACCTGAGATAAAAATTCTTTGAAGATAACGTGCACTCTTTTGATTTGACGGAAGCTTAACCAAGCTTTCTGCAAGCTGTTCCCACACATCATTTGGGTATACAAACAAGCAGCCGTCAAAACCCTTAGTTACCATGAAATGCTGTCCGAGCTGTTCACGGAACTTTGCCGGGATTATTATTCTGCCTTTGGCATCGATATTATGTGAATATTCACCTACGAACAACATTCTCACCTACACTTTCTTGCACTTTGAGGCACTTTTTTGCACCATGACTACATTTTACTATAGTTTTTATGAGATTTCAATAGTTTTTGGAAAAAAAATTAAAAAATTTGCAATTTTATTTTAACCTGTTTGTTACATAGCATATTTATGTGTTTTTATGTCCAAAATACGCTATATATTGTGTTTGTAGCGTTTTTATGTTTTTGTTGTTTTCGCTCAATGTTTCAGTAATGTTACAAATTTTGCTCATTTTTGACTGATTGACTTTTATAGCTTTGGGTGCTATAATATTGTTACAAACCTTGAAGGGTGTTTTTTTATGTTTAACTCACATGTTCACACAAATTTTTCAAAGGATTGCAGCATCAGTTGCGAAGAAATGTGCGCAAACGCCGTACGAAAGGGTCTTAAGGGTTTTGCCGTTACTGACCACTGCGACCTTGCAACCTGCATAACGGATAATGCTTACTCGGTTGCGGTAGGCTCTGCAAGGCAGGCACGCAAAATGGCGGAAAAGTACAGAGGCAAGCTTGAAATTTGCGTTGGTGTTGAAATCGGCGAGTCGCTCCTCATGCCTGACTACTGTGCACGCATCATAAAGGCAATCAAGCCCGACTTTGTTTTGGCATCAACACACTGTGTTATGCTGGATTTACTCCCCGTATCTCTTACGGGCATAGATTTTTCGGCTATGAGCGATGACCAGATAAAGGATGTTCTTAAAAATTATTTTGATATCTGCGCAAAGACAGCCGAGAGAGCAGATTTTGATGCCCTTGCGCATCTTACACTGCCTTTCAGATATATCAACGGCGTTTACAAAAAGGGATTTGATATCAAAGATTGCTATGAAGATGTAAAAAAGGTTCTTTCCGTTTTAATAAAAAAGGGGAAAGCCCTTGAACTCAATACGTCCGAGCTTTCCCGACAGTTATTTGATTTTATGCCGAATGAGGATATTATAAGACTCTATAAATCCCTTGGCGGCAAGCTTGTTACAATCGGAGGAGATACGCACACAGCCGAAAACATCGACTTTGGGATTAACGATGCGAAAAGGCTTCTGCACCAAAGTGGCTTTGATTTTTACGTTTATTATGAGGAACGTAAGCCGGTAAAGATTGCTCTTTGATAACAATTTGTGTTTTTTACAAAATTTTACTTGCAATTGCAATCGTTTTGTATTATAATCAAATTCAGTCTTCGGGGTGTAGCGCAGCTGGTAGCGCACCGCATTTGGGATGCGGGGGCCGCGAGTTCGAGTCCCGCCACTCCGACCAAAAAACCACTTACTGCCTTTAGGTAGTGAGTGGTTTTTTATTTGCAGGCTTTAGCGGGACTCGAACTTTATTGCCGCGAGAGTTGGTAGCGACAGCAAGCCGTCGCGAGGGCGTTTACAACCGAGCAGGCGAGCCGAGCGGGACTCGATGCGGAGAGGAGGAAGAATGCTTTTAGCGAGTCGATGTTCTGCTTTAGCGGAACTTTACGAGCATAAAGCATTCTGACGAGGTCCCGCCACTCCGACCAAAAAACCACTTACTGCCTTTAGGTAGTGAGTGGTTTTTTCATTTGTTGACTGCTTTACTCTCCATTCTATATACCGAAAAACAAAAAAGCGACGTTACTGAAATTCCGCAACGTCGCTTATGTTTTATTCCTCAGAGAAGCAGGCAGGGCAAGCCTTATATCCTCTGATTTTCACATCATTGAGATATTCTTCAGTATGGGACAGAATCTTATCTCTTTCATAGAACACACAGTAAGTATTCTTCTTATGGTAATTTCCTGATTCCTTTATCAGATAAACCTTTTCGCCATAGTATGCTGTTTCAATCAACACAGTTCTTGTATTTTCATTCCAGTCAACCAGACAGCGAAGAGCCTCGCTGACCGCTCTTAATGGAAGGTATGTTCTGTCATTGATAATCTGCGCCGGAACATCCAGTTTATAACTTACATCTATTACATCGGGAAGTCCAAGAGGATCATACTGTATGCGAGTACCGGTTATCTCACTTCCTCCGATGGAAAGTTGTATTTCTCTTTCTTGATTTTTTATCTTAACTGTTCTCGTTTCCGGAAGCCACTCAACTTCGTAGCCCATTTTCTCTGCAATTGCACGAATCGGGCAAAGGGTTCTCCCATTAATTATAACAGGTTCGCTGTCGGGATATACCCTCGCATCGTTTATCATAATTTTTATATCATGATCTTCTGCCGGAGAAGATGTCGCAGCTTTATTTTTGCTTACAGACACCCCAGCCATCATATCAGTATAGGCTTCATAGTCATTTTCAGTGGTGCTACCATAGTTAAAGAAAAGATAGCAGTTTCCCTCATAGATTGTTAGTGAAAGAGCAGCATATCCAACATCGATGCTTCCATCTTCAAAAAACGCCTCGAATGCGCTGATGTAGTGCAAGAATTTCATGTTTGTATCAGTATAACACCATGAACAATCATACTCTTTTTCTCCAAATTCCGCTATATACTTTTCTCTGGTAGCAAATGCTTCGACAATTAGTTCCTCACTTAAAAAGGTTTCCGCCAAATAGACCGCTTCTTCATCTGAAAGTTCTTCTATGTTCTCATGGCCTATACCACTGAAGAGGGCCACAAATATGCTTTCGCTCTCGTATTTTGAATTTATGTATCCTTTCCCGCCAGATACCTCTTCGCTAAGGACAAAGTTATCCGGTACTACAAACTCCAGTTCACCGAACTGAGTCTTTTCTGCGGCAGAAACCACCATTGTGGGAACGAGCATCAGCATAACCAATAAAATACTTATAAGTCTTTTCATTTCAAAAAACTCCTTCTAAATTATACTATCACTTTTTCTCTTAATATAATCTACTTATCTCCAAGCACAAGCTCATATCCGCCCGCACCGTACTGAAGGCATCTGTTAACACGCGAAATCGTAGTTGTTGACGCCCCCGTTGCAGAAACAATCTCGTTAAAGGTATTGTTGTTCATCAGCATTTTTGCAACCTCAAGACGCTGAGCGATTGTTTCGAGCTCTTTCATTGTGCAGATATCTTCAAAAAACTGGCTGCACTCTTTCTCATTTTTGAGCGACAAAACTGCTTTATACAGATTTGAGAAATCTATGTTTTTAGTCATATCAATATTCCTCTCAATTTTCATTAAGCTTTTGCAGGAAAGCACGTGTTTTAGTGTGTTTCGGATTATCCAAAACCTCTTCGGGAGTGCCATCCTCAAGCACACCGCCATCAGCCATAAAGATGATGCGGTCTGCAACATTTCGTGCAAACTCAATTTCGTGGGTTACAATTACCATCGTAACATTTTTCGATGCAAGGTCGCGGATAACCCTCAAAATCTCACCCGTAAGCTCAGGGTCGAGCGCCGAGGTAGGCTCGTCGAAGAATAAAACCTTGGGGTTAAGCGCAAGCGCCCTCGCGATAGAAACGCGCTGCTGCTGTCCGCCCGAAAGCTGACAGGGATAGTTGTTCATTCTGTCAGAAAGTCCTACACGGGCAAGGAGTGCCTTTGCATTTTCCTCAATTTCATCATATATCTGTTTTTTATTCTTCTTGAAGTCTTCCCTTTCCTTTGCCAGAAGCTTTGGCGCAAGAGTTATGTTTTCGAGCGCACTATACTGCGGGAAAAGGTTAAACGACTGAAACACAAGCCCGAAGTTAAGCTGATTTTTACGAATTTGGGCAGGCGTGAGCTTTTTCTCCGCTTTGCTGTTAAAAATCGTTTCACCATCGGCAACAATTTGCCCTCCGTCAGCCTCTTCAAGAAAGTTTATACATCTTAAAAGTGTGGTTTTACCGCTTCCTGAAGAGCCGATTATCGCAACAACCTCGCCTTCTTCAACGGAAAAGCTTACGCCCTTTAAGACCTCTGTTTTATTAAAGCTTTTAGTTAAATTCTTTACTTCTAAAATAGGCATTCTGTCGCACCTCACACTTTATAATAAGACAGTTTCTTTTCGAAAAATCCGAAAACAATCGTCAGAATTCCAACAAAGGCAAGATAGAACACCGCCGTGTAGAACAACGGCCACATAAGGCCATATCCCGCAAAGTTCTGCGCCGCCTGAATAAGCTCTACAATCATAATTACTCTTGCAAGAGCAGTATCCTTAATAAGTGTTATAACCTCGTTTGACATCGGAGCAAGAATTCTTTTTACAACCTGCATCAAAATAACTTTGAAGAAAACCTGTGCTTTTGTCATTCCAAGCACCTGACCCGCTTCATACTGACCTCTTGCAATGCTTTCTATACCACCACGGTATATTTCCGAAAAATAGCAGGCGTAGTTAATCACAAATGCCGCTATAACGGATGCAAACCTGCTCATTACAGGTGTTCCCATTACAAATCCGGGAACATAAAAGAATATGATTACCTGCAGCATCAGCGGAACGCCACGGATTATCCAGACAAATGTTTTTACCAAATATGACAGCGGTTTAAACTTTGACATTGAGCCAAACGCTATCACCAAACCTAAAGGAAGCGCTAACACAAGTGTTAGCGCAAATATAAGGCAGGTATATTTAAGTCCGCCAATAAGGCTTAAAGTTACTTCCCAAAATCCCATTTTATATTTCCTTTATTCTAAAATTATTCGATAGTTTCTGTTATCTTAAGAACGTTTTCGAAGCCGTACTTCTTAGCAATTTCCATAAGTTTGCCTTTTGCTTCGAGTTCCTTAATAGCTTCGTTAACCTTAGCTGTCAATTCGCTGCCTTTCTTAAAGCCAATTGCGTAAATCTCAGAATCAAGCTCGATTGCTTCTACAATTGCAAGGTCAGCATAGTCGCCGTTACCGCAAATGTTCTGAGCAAGAAGAATATCAACAACTGCAAAGTCTACCGCACCTGACTTAACTTCAGTAAAAGCGTTAATCTGCGCTGTGGTTGAGAAAATCTTGTCTGCATCTGTTACAGATTCAGCATAAGAAGCACCTGCGCTGCCGCCCTCTACGCAAGCTGACTTGCCTGCAAGGTCTGCCTCGCTTGTATATTCAGCAAGCTTGTCTGCCTTAACAACAACACACTGCTGATTGAGCATATAACCGTAAGAAAAATCTACAAGGTCTGAACGCTTGATACCATCATCAGTAGAGTTAGCTGTAAAACCGTTCCACACACAGTCAATAGCACCTGAGTTAAGCTCGTTGTATTTCTGTGCCCAGTCGATTACCTGGAATTCAACATCCATACCGATGATTTCGCCAACAGCCTGTGCAAATTCTGTTTCGAAGCCTGTCCAGGTACCGTCAGCTTCCTGCTCGTTCATTTTTTCGAAGATTGTTACACCGCAGGTAAGAACGTTATCTGTGTTTGCTTCTTTCTCGCCGCAAGCTGTGAAGAGTGCAAATACAAGCACTGCTGCAAGAACAATTGATAATAATTTTTTCATAATAATTAACCTCTTTTCGTTTGTTGTGTTATTATATTACCACTCTACCGCACTAAAGTCAAGTGTTTTTTGAAATTTTTTTAGTTTTTGCAATTTGCATGTGCGTGAGTAAAAACATCTGCTACTTCTGATATTGTCATAAACGCCTTTGGGTCAACTGCGTGAACGATTTCTCTCATTCTCGAAATCTGGAAACGGTTTACTATGAAATAGACCACGTCTGTTTCCTTTTTAGAGTACGCTCCCTTACCATTTATGATTGTTGCGCCCGTTTCAAAGGTTTCCATAAGCACTTTTGAAACCTCGTCAGACTTTGCGGTTACTATCATAACACCTTTTGAACGATCCAGACCCTCTACGATAAAGTCAATCGTTTTAAGTGCCGCCATATATGTTACAATGGAATACAAAGGCAAAATCCAGCTACTGAGGACAAATCCGCAAATAACGTATAAAAATACGTTATACATCATTACAAAAGTACCGACAGTTATTCCAAGCCTCTTTGCAAAAATAACTGACATAACCACAACGCCGTCAATAGCACCGCCGAAACGGATTGTAAGGCCGCTTCCTACACCGGAAATCAGACCGCCGAAAAGTGCGCAAAGGAGTAAATCGTCCCCTGCAAGCGGAGATGCGATTGATACATCAATCGGGAGAATGTCTGTTATAAGCCACGCACAAAGGGAATATATAACAACCGTAAATATCGAATAAATCGTAAAGTTTTTGCCCTGCCTTTTAAAGCCGTACAAAAACAACGGTATGTTTAGCAAAATCAAGAACACTGACAAATTAAGATACTCCGGCGTAATTTGAGACAAAAGCATTGATGTTCCCGATATACCGCTGTCGTACAGCTTTACAGGAGCAAGAAACATCGTTACTCCAAATGCATTTATGCACCCTGCGATA
>JAZNOC010000080.1:0-22904 GCA_045580605.1 Clostridia bacterium
TTTTCCTTGCCGCGAAGAATGCTTGCAGCAGCCGCAGCAACTCTACCAACGCTTTTACCGGATGCGTCGATGATGTACCATTTTCTCTGAACCTGGCCTGATTTTTCCATATAGGACTTCATTCGGAATCTACCTCCATTATTAATCTTTTTTTCAGCAGTTGTTATTTTAATACATAAAAGGATATTTGTCAACACCTTTTTTGAAATAATTTAATTTACAATTTAGATGCTCTCGTTTTCTCGTGTTTTCTCTTAATTGCTCGTGTTTTCTCAAGTTGCAAATTTAAAAATTTCTTGCTTTTACCAGAGCTTTGGAGTATAATACTTAGGTAAATGGAGTGATTTTATGCAAAAGCTACTAAGCTATCTTCGCAAGGGCGTTGATGACTACCGGATGATAAATGAAAATGACCACATAACCGTCGGTGTTTCGGGCGGGAAGGACAGCCTGGCACTGCTTTACGGGCTTAGCAAGCTGCGTCAGTTTTATCCTAAAAAATTCACCCTCACGGCAATAACGCTCTCAATGGGATATAAGGAAATGAACTTTGACGGCGTTAAACGGCTTTGCGACGAGCTTGATGTGGAATACATATTAAAGGAAACGGATATTGCAGAGATTTTGTTTAATATAAGGAAAGAGACAAATCCTTGCTCGCTTTGTGCAAAAATGCGCAGGGGTGCTCTTCATGAGGCGGCGATAGAGGCGGGCAGCCACAAGGTTGCGCTCGGGCATCACTATGATGATGCATTGGAAACCTTTATGCTTTGCCTTATTTACGAGGGCAGGGTAAACTGCTTTTCTCCCGTAACATATCTTGACAGAAAGGACATCACTCTCATTCGACCGATGCTTTACACACCTGAGCAGTACATCAGCGGTTTTGTAAGAAGATTTGAGCTTCCCGTTGTTAAGAATATGTGCCCGGCGGACAAGCAGACAAAGCGTGAATATGTTAAAAATTTGATATGGCAGCTTGAAAAGGAAAACCCCGGTTTCAGAACGAGGCTGTTTACCGCAATTGAGGGCGGTAAGGTTGGAGGCTTTGGTGTTTTCCCTGACAAAATTGGGTAAATGTATTGAAAAAAGTGGTAGAAAGTGCTATTCTAAGGTAAAGAGATTTGAAAGGAAGTTTTGTTATGGCAAAAAAGCAGTTTAAAGCAGAATCAAAAAGACTGCTGGATATGATGATTAACTCAATTTATACACATAAAGAGATTTTTTTGAGAGAAATAATCTCAAACTCATCGGATGCTTTGGATAAGCTTTGCTACAAGGCGCTTACCGAGGATGGAGTGGGCGTATCAAGAGAAGACCTTTTTATTAAGGTAAGCGTTGACAAGCCTAACCGCATAATTAAGGTGAGCGACAACGGTATTGGTATGACAGAGGAAGAGCTTGAGAAAAACCTCGGCGTTATTGCACGCAGCGGCTCGCTTGCGTTTAAGACTGATATGGAAAAGAAAGAGGATATCGACATAATCGGTCAGTTTGGCGTTGGCTTTTACAGTGCGTTTATGGTTTCTGAAAAGGTACGTGTTGTTACAAAGGCTCACGGAAGCGATAAGGCTTACGAGTGGGTGTCAGACGGTGCTGATGGCTACACGATAACAGAGGCAGAAAAGAATGGCTTCGGTACAGATATTTATATGTACATCAAGCCCGATACAGATGATGAGAAATACTCGGAATTCCTTGAAGGCTTTATGATTCAGGGGCTTATCAAGAAGTATTCTGACTATATCCGCTATCCTATTAAGATGGATGTGGAAAAATCAAGAAAGATTGAAAAGCCTGACTCAGATAAGCCCGAATACGAAAAATACATTGAGGAGGACACCATCAACAGCATGGTTCCCTTGTGGCAACGCAGTAAGGACAGTGTTACTGAGGAGGAGCTTAACAAGTTCTACAAAGAAAAGTATTACGATATGAAAGACCCTGCACTCACTATCCGTGCGGATGTTGAGGGAAGTTTTTCTTATAAGTCGCTGATGTTTATTCCGTCAAGCACGCCAATGGGGTATTACACTAAGGAATACCAAAAGGGACTTGAGCTTTACTCATCGGGCGTTATGATTATGGAAAACTGCGAGGATATTATCCCTGAGCACTTCCGCTTCGTGCGTGGTGTGGTGGATTCGCAGGATTTGTCGCTCAATATTTCAAGAGAGATGCTTCAGCATGACCGTCAATTGCTCGCAATAAGAAATAATATAGAAAAGAAAATCAAGCAGGAGCTTAAAAAACAACTTAACAACGACCCCGAAAACTACGAAAAGTTCTGGCAGAGCTTCGGGCTTCAGCTTAAGTATGGTATGGTGGCGGATTACGGTGCGCACAGAAATCTGCTTCAGGATTTACTTCTTTACTATTCATCGGGCGAGAAAAAGCTCATCACACTTGAGCGCTATCTTGAACTTATGCCTGAAGAACAAAAATACATCTACTATGCCTGCGGTGAAACTGTAGCCAAGATTGATAATCTTCCGCAGACGGAGCAGATAAAGGACAAGGGCTTCTCAATCCTTTATATGACGGATGAGGTTGACGAGTTTGTTGTGAACATCATCGGCGAGATTGAGGGTAAGCAGTTTAAGTCGGTTGACGATAAGGACCTTGGAATTGAAAGCGAAGAGGATATAAAGGAAACTCAGGACAAGCAGGAAGAAAACAAGGTTATGCTTGATTATCTTTGCGAGTCTTTGGGCGGAAAGGTTTCGGCGGTAAGGCTTTCGCATAAGCTTAAGAGCCATCCTGTGTGCCTCAGCACCGACGGCGATGTAAGTCTTGGAATGGAAAAATATTTTGCAACCATCCCGGGCGACCATCCCGAAATCAAGGCTCAGCGTGTGCTTGAGATAAATCCCGCCCACAAGGCGTTTTATATGCTGCTCGATACATGGCAGCTTGACAAGGACAGATGCGCAAAGCTCGGCGAGCTTTTATACAATCAGGCACTTCTTATTGCAGATATGCCGATTGAGGATCCCGCAAAATATACAGATTTATTCTGGGAATTAATATAAAAAAACGGAGGTTTTGTTATGCCGGTAAGTGAGGCACGCAAACGTGCAAACGCAAAGTACAACCAAAAGGCTTATGACAGAATTGAACTCAAGGTTAAAAAAGGCGAAAAGGAGAAAATCCGTGAATTTGCCGAAACGCAGGGGGAAAGCATCAATGCTTTTATAAACCGTGCAATTGCGGAAGCTATGGGTGCTGCACCGAAAAAAGAAGTGCAGAAGCCAACGCGCAAGAGAGAAATGTCGATAGAGCTATTGTAAGATTAAAGGGAATGTTTTTACATTCCCTTTTTTATTTTACAAAAAAGTGTTGACAAGTAAAAAAATGTATGTTACAGTGTAAGTGTATTAAGACGGTTAATACACTACATACAGAAAGCAGGAGGGTTGCTATGTTTTCGATTGACTACAAAAACGACAAGCCGCTACATGAGCAGATACAACTTGGAATAAAAAATATGATTATGAGCGGCATTCTTGCTCCGAACGAAAAGCTGCCGTCTGTAAGGGAAATGGCGGTCAGCCTGACGGTAAACCCAAATACCGTGCAAAGAGCGTATAAGGACCTTGAAAACGAGGGGCTTATCTACTCTGTTGTGGGGCGCGGAAACTTCGTGGCAGAGGTTGTAAAGCGTGATGATGAACATATAAAAACGCTCTACAAAAAGCTCGAAGGTACACTGAGAGAGCTTGTGTGGCTTGAAGAGCCTAAGCCAAAGATAGAGTCCATTGTGGAAAAAATCTATACAGAAAGGAACAACCAAAATGATTGAAGCTAAGGGTGTTATAAAAGAATTTGATGGCTTCCGTGCGCTTGACGGCCTTGATATGAAAGTGGAAAAAGGCTCTATCTATGGGCTTGTAGGTCCAAACGGTGCAGGAAAGACTACACTTATAAATAATCTTACGGGTGCACTTAAGCCTGAGGGCGGAACTATTACCATTGACGGTGAAGACGTTTTCGGCAACAGTGAAATATCACAAAAAGTATTAAGCATTGCTGACGACTGGTTCTACTACGCAACCTTTACAGTTGCCGATATGAAAAAATACTACGAGGGTATGTACAAAAACTTCAGTAATGAACGCTTTGAAAAGCTTTCCGAGGTTTTTGGTATAGACAGAAAAAGGCAAATTCGCCGTCTTTCAAAGGGAATGAAAAAGCAGGTGGCGTTTCATTTGGTGCTTTCGTGCATGCCTGAGATGCTCATCCTTGACGAGCCGCTTGACGGTCTTGACCCCGTTATGCGCAAGCAGATTTTAAATATCATCATCAGCGATGTTGCTCAGCGTAAAATGACGGTTCTGGTATCCTCGCACAACTTAAGAGAGCTTGAGGATATCTGCGACCACGTCGGCATAATTCACAAGGGAAAGATGATAACTGAAAAGCCGCTCGATGACCTTAAGGGCAGCGTGCATAAATATCAGCTTGTATTTGCTGATAAGTTCCCGAAAGAACTCAACAGCCAGCTCGATATTTTGAATGTAACGAGAATAGGCAGTGTGTACAATGCCATAATAAAGGGCAAATCGGACGAGATTGATGTAGCAATCAAGGCTTTTTCGCCCGTTGTGTGCGAAAATATAAGCCTTACGCTTGAGGAAGTATTTATTTATGAGTTAGGAGGATTGGGTTATGACTTCAAAGGAATCCTTGTTTAACAAATGCGTGTACAAGACGGCGCTCAGGAGATTTCGTCTTGGTTCCCTTATATACTTTATTTTGCTGTTTTTGAGTGGACCGCTTCCGCTTTTTACTCTCGGGGCAGAAAAGACATACCAAAGGTATTTTTTGTACCAGGCAACATCGTTTGCACGCGAGAGGTCTGTTATTTTAAACGGAGATTATTTTGTTTTCCCGGTGCTTCTGGCACTTGTTGTACCAACAGTGGTTGCGCTTTTGGTGTTTAACTATGTTCATTCTTCACGGCATGGCATTTTTGTACATAGTACGCCCGTGAGCAGAAAAGCAAACTACATTTCGAGCCTTTGCGCTGCTTTCACGCTGATGTGGGCGCCGATTGTACTGACGGGAATAATTTACCTCATAATGGGTATGACGGCGTATTCAAATTCAATCGGTGTTCTCCCCGTATTTTCGTGGATACTTATTAATCTTTGCATAACGTTTATTATGTTTTCCGTCGCAACGCTTTCGGCTTTTCTGACGGGTAACGGCTTTGCGCTTGTTGCGATAAACGCGCTTGTTTTTGCGCTTCCGCCGATTGTTGCGCTTGCATGTGAGCTTTTCTTTAACACCTTTTTATTCGGATTTTCGTCGAATTCGCAGTTCTTTTCAAAGATTATGCAGATTTCACCGCCTGTGTGGATTGTGAATAATCTGTTTAATAGTCAAAAGGCGTATACCTTCTTTCAAAATGCCAGTATTATATGGTTTTTGATTGCGTCGGTGGTGCTCTATCTTGCAACAATGTTTATTTACAAAGTGCGCAAAATTGAAAACTGCGGCGAGGTTGCAGCGTTTAGATTCATGCGCAGCGTTCTTAAGTACACGGTATCTGCAGTTGTATTTATCATTTGTTTTGGTATTTTCTATCAGGGGCTTGGTATGGGAATGAGTATTTTCCTCCTTATTGCTGCACTTCTTTGCGCAGTGGCATATTTCGGATGCGAAATGATAATGCAGAAAAACCTTCGTGTATGGGGAAAATGGAAAGGTCTTTTGGGCTTTTACGCAGGTGTGGCTATTGTGCTTTCGTTTGTCGCATTTACAAGCGTATTCGGGTTTGAAACCTATGTCCCCGAGGCAAACTATGTATCAAAAATATTTGTGTATGACGGATATTTTGAGTCAGACCCCTATGTAAAGGATGAAAAGCTTATAAAAGATGCAGTTGCCATCCACGAAAGCTTAACCGAGAATATTCCCGTCATAGAAGGGGAATATACAATAGCAGACGAACGCTATGGAATGTTTTTCAAGTATGTGCTTAAAAACGGGAAAGCAGTTGAAAGGTTTTATAAGGTAGATAAGGACACTTACCGCTATATTATGGGTAAGATGTTTGAGTCGGCTGAGTACAAAAAGGCGTACACACAGTTTGATACGCTTAATGTTCAGAATATAACGGCTGCCCAACTGAACACGGGTGGCGGAAATATCTGGCACAATGAGATGCTCTATGAAGATGCAAAGCCGCTTTTTGAGGCATTTGAAAAAGACATCGAAAATATTACCTTTGACGAGTACAGAAAAAATTACAAGCTCGACTTTACACTTGGACTTGATGCAACGTACGAGGAAAATCAAAGGCATAACATCTTTAAGGTAACAAACAGCAACAGGCAGCACTACTCTTTCAGAAGAAGCATTACTCCTGCATACCCGAATGCGTATGATTGGCTCATACAGAATGGAATATACGACAAAGTGAAAACCAGAATGAGCTTAAGTATGAAAATCACGAAAGTGCCTGTAAACATCAAAGCTGAAAAGTTTGACAACGGATATATGATAAGTGAGAAAGAGCGTGCAATGGATACCGAAGAGTTGGCATCGGTAAACACTGAGGATGCAAAAATGCTCTTTGATACAATCGCAGAAACAGAGACAAATGAGAACGAAAACGGAGAGTTTTATCTCGTATTCTGCACGGATGAGGAACAGGTTTTTGTTCATTCAGCACTGCTGAAGATAGAAAAGGATAATCTTCCTGAATATCTGAAAAAGTATATAGAATAAAAAAATAGCGGGTTTTAAACCCGCTATTTTTTATTATTTCGTAAGTAATGGCATATTGAGTTTTTCTCTTATCTGATTTTCAATCATAAATGTAAATTCAGGATTTTCAATCATATACTGCTTAACGTTTTCTCTGCCCTGACCGAGCCTTTCCTCGCCGTAGCTGAACCACGAGCCGCCTTTTTTGATGATGTCAAGATTTACGGCAACATCGAGAAGGTTACCCTCTTTGGAGATGGCCTTGACGTACATCATAACAAATTCTGGCTCTTTAAAGGGAGGCGCAACCTTGTTCTTTACAATTTTAACACGAGTACGATTGCCAACAAACTCGGTACCGTTTTTAAGTGTTTCGACACGCCTTACATCCATTCTTACAGATGCGTAGAACTTGAGTGCTCTGCCGCCTGCGGTTGTTTCGGGGTTGCCGTACATAACGCCGATTTTCTCACGAAGCTGATTTATGAAGATGCAGATTGTGTTGCTCTTGTTTACAACGCCTGCAAGCTTGCGAAGTGCCTGGCTCATAAGCCTTGCCTGAAGTCCAACGTGAGAGTCGCCCATTTCGCCGTCAATTTCCGCCTTGGGAACGAGTGCCGCAACAGAGTCGATTACGATAACATCAAGTGCACCGCTTCGAACAAGTGCCTCGGCAATTTCAAGCCCCTGCTCACCGGTATCGGGCTGAGATACTACGAGCGAATCAACATCAACGCCAAGTGCTGCCGCATAAGCAGGATCAAGTGCGTGCTCGGCATCTACGAAAGCTGCCTCGCCGCCAAGTTTCTGAGCCTCGGCAATAATGTGAAGAGCGATAGTTGTTTTACCGCTTGATTCAGGTCCGTATATTTCGATAATTCTTCCACGGGGAACGCCGCCGATGCCAAGAGCTATATCAAGGCTGAGAGCACCTGTGGGGATTGACTCCACGTTATAATGTGTATTTTCGCCAAGCTTCATAACTGAGCCTTTGCCGTACTGCTTTTCTATCTGAGCCATCGCCATTGCGAGGGCTTCTCTTTTTTCTTCTGACATAATCATACCTCCATATACGAACATTTGTTCTTATTATAGCGTGTTATTTTTTAAATGTCAATGGTTTTTTAAAAATTCGTCAATTAAATTAAAAACATTTTCGCAGGTCTGTGTGCGGACGCTGTCTCTATCTCCCTGCAAGTTAAGCTTTTTTACAAGAGTGCCTCCCTTATATGCAAGCGAAATATATACAAGCCCCACGGGCTTTTCCGGAGTTCCGCCACCCGGACCTGCAATACCCGTTGTGCTTACTGCGATATCGCTTTGTGCGTTTTTTCGGGCGCCGATTGCCATTTCCATAGCGGTTTGTTCGCTTACGGCTCCGTATTCTTCAAGAGTTTCTTTTTTAACTCCCAAAAGGCTCATTTTCGCCTCGTTGGCATAAGTGATAAAGCCAAAGCCGTAGATTTCACTCGCTCCGCTGACGGAGGTTATCTCCTTGCCGAGTATCCCGCCTGTGCAGCTTTCTGCCGTAGCAATGGTAATTTTTTTATCTATAAGGGTGCGAATAACTTCGATTTTCATATAATCACTCCGCCGGGTCAATATAGACGGTTTCGACTTCCTCTACCGCTTTGTTTACCCAGTATTCCATATCAATTTTACCCTGACTTTCCAGAATTTTCTCAAGCTTAGGCTTTGTTGTGGGATGCTTTGGAACAAAAACGGTGCAGCAATCCTCATAAGGAAGAATTGAAGTTTCAAACGTTTCTATCTTGCGTGCAATCTCCACAATCTCGTTTTTATCCATACCAATAAGCGGACGGAAAACGGGAAGAGTTTCAACACATTCATTCGTAACCGAAAGTGCGTGAATTGTCTGACTTGCAACCTGCCCCAGACTTTCACCCGTTATAAGTGCGTTGGAGTTTTTGGAGAGTGCGATGCGCTCCGCCGTCATCATCATCATACGGCGCATAATAAGCGTAAGATGCTCCTCAGGGCAGTTATCACGGATTGCGAGTTGCTGCTCCGTAAAAGGAACAATGTAAAGATTAAATCTGCCCGTGTAGGATGCTACTATCTTTGCAAGAGTGATAACTTTTTCCTTTGCACGCTCGCTTGTATATGGAGGGCTGAAAAAGTGAACTGCATCTAGCTCAACGCCACGCTTTGCAATCATCCATGCGGCAACGGGGCTGTCAATTCCGCCAGAAAGAAGAACTGTTGCCTTTCCGCCGCTGCCCGTGGGCATACCACCCATGCCACGCTCTCTTGCGGTGTCGGTATAAACATAGGCTACGTTTTCTCGAATTTCAACACGCACCAATGCCTCGGGATTATGTACCTGAACGGTAAGACGTGGATTGCGTGAAAGGAGTGCTCCGCCCATCTCCCTGCTGATTTCGGGAGATTTTAAGGGAAACGCCTTGTCGCTTCTTTTTGCCTCAACCTTAAATGTGCTGACGCCGTAAAGCGTGTTTGCAATATAGTTGGCACCGTCTGTTAAAATGGTGTCCATATCTTTTTTGAAAACGCCTGCCTTTGCGATGAAAACGATGCCAAAGACTTTTTTAAGCTTTGCCACCATTTCGTCAATATCGCCCATATCCGACGGGGCGATATAAATAACCGCCTGCGATTTTTTTATCTCGGCAATATTTTTTTTGCCGATAACCTTTTTTATATTGGAAATGAGCATATCCTCAAAGCGATTTCTGTTTAGACCCTTAAGGATAATCTCACCGTATTTTACAAGGATGACCTCTTTCATCTTCTCAGACCTTTCTCTATCGTTTTTATTTTGTCAATTACAATCTGCGCCTCAGAAACCGTATTGTATCTTGAAAGGCTGAAGCGGATGGCACTGTCGGGTTTTGGTGCGTTCATTTCTGTAAGCACGTGGCTTTTATGACTCCCCGACGCACACGCACTGCCGCTCGAAACGTAAATCTCTTCGTTTGAAAGTGCGTTAAGCATTATCTCCGAGCGGATGTCGCCAAAAGAAATATTAAGAACATAAGGGCTTGAATTTTCGCTCCCGTTCAAAACGGTGCCGCCAATTTCAAGCAGTGCATTTTTGAGCGTGTTTTTGATTTCGAGCACTTTTTTTGCATCATTCAAATCAATAAGCGATGCCGCTACCCCAAAACCGCAGATTGCGCCGACATTTTCCGTTCCGCTGCGTATACCCTTTTCCTGACCTCCGCCAAACACAGAGGGCTTTAAGGTAACTCCTTTTTTTACATACAGTGCGCCGATGCCCTTGGGACCGTGAATTTTATGACTGCTTATACTTGCCGCATCAATCCCCCAAGCCGAGGGCTTAAAAGGTATATGCCCGAAAGACTGCACTGCATCAACATGAAAAATACAGCGTGGAGCAATTTTTTTAATTACTGCACCTATTTTATCAACTGGGAAAATTGCACCCGTTTCGTTATTTACGTGCATTATGCTTACAAGGCAGGTATCCTTTGTTACATTTTTTAAAATATCGTCGGGCGAAATACCGCCGTCGGCATTTGGTTTTACACGAACTACATCAAAGCCGTTTTGTTCGAGATAGTCCATCGCAGAAAGCACGGCAGGGTGTTCAACCGATGTTGTAACTATGCGCTTGCCTTTTTTTATGTTTGCGGCACCTAAGATTGCAATATTATCGCTCTCTGTTCCGCCTGAGGTAAAGTAAATTTCGTCAGCACTTACGCCCATTGCCTTTGCAACCTGCGTGCGTGCACTGCTTACTATTTTTTCAGCCTCAAGCCCGAGTGCGTGCCTGCTTGACGGGTTGCCAAAGCTTGTATTCATATAATTTACAACGGCATCCACTACCTCGGGGGCAAGCGGTGTTGTGGCTGAGTTATCAAAATATATCACGCATTATCATCCTTTTCAAACATTGAAAGCTGAACTGTGGAGCTGTCCTCATCCTTTAAATAGTAGCCTGCCGACGGGATAGAACGAGCCTCATACCCGTGGGTATCCTTAAGCACGGTTTCGGGCAGTGCCATTTTGGAAAGAAGCGACTTGCGACGCATTGTCATAACCTGCACGCCCTGAGTTGAGCGGCTTGTCTTTGTAACAAGGTCTTTTGTGTTAAATACAACGCACTTATCAATATTTGAGAAAAGTGCAACCTGTGTATCCTCGGGGATATAAAGCATATCCACAATTTCTCCCTTGCCGTAGGCGCCTGTAAGACGTTTACGGTTGGTTTTTGTTTCGTAGCTCTTCATATCGACTTTAGCTACCTTTCCGCTCTTAAACGCAAAGAGCATAAAGCCGCCGTATTTATAAGACGGGGTAGAGTAAAGTACCTTTTCGCCCGGCTCCATTTCAACAAGGTTTGGAATATAATCACCAAGCGAGCTTGCCTTTGTATCTGAAATGTCGTTAAGACGCATTTTGTACACATTCTGCCTGTCCGAGAAGAAAAGCATATCCATTGCGTTTGACGCATCTGCCTCGCACACAAGCGCGTCGCCCTCTTTAAGCTTTTGCTTGTCCGCTGCGCGAAGACTTGCGGGCGTAATCTTCTTAAAGTAGTTATCCCTTGTCATAAATACACGTACTGCATAGTCTTCAACCACGTTTATTTCGACGGAAGAATCATCGTCAAACGAATCTATAACAACGGTGCGTCTGTCGGCACCGAATTTATCGGCAATTTCCTGAAGCTGCTTTGAAATCAGCTTTCTTATGCGTGCATCGCTCGAAACAGTTTTACGAAGCTCTTCAAGCTCCTTTATAAGATTTTCAATCTCCGATGTACGCTTTAAGATGTATTCCTTATTCAAATTACGGAGCTTGATTTCTGCAACAAATTCCGCCTGCTCCTTGGTGATTGAAAAGCCTGCCATAAGGTTTGGTACAACCATTGCATCCTCAGGAGTGTTGCGGACAATGCTTACCGCCTTGTCGATATCAAGAAGAATTTTTTCAAGACCCTGCAAGAGATTTAGTCTTGCCTCTTTCTTTTCAATATCAAACAAAAGCCTTCTGCGGATACAATCTGTACGGAAAGTAACCCAGTGGGCTAAAATATCGCGCACGCCAAGAACCAAAGGCTCGGAATTTATAAGCACGTTAAAGTTACAGCTGAACGAATCCTCAAGCGGTGTAAGCTTGAAAAGACGTGCCATAAGCTTTTCGCTATCGACACCACGCTTAAGCTCAAGCGTAATTTTAAGACCCGTTTTGTCTGTTTCATCACGCACATCGTTAAGCTCACGCAATTTGCCTGCCTTTATAAGCTCGGCAAGCTTGTCGATAATTGCCTCAACAGTGGTACTGTAGGGAATTTCGGTTATTTCAATTATATTTTGTTTTTTATCGTAGGCGTATTTTGAACGGATACGTACACTGCCGCGCCCTGTTTCATAGATTTTTTCAAGTGCTTCGTCATCACGCAGGAGGTAACCGCCCGTCGAAAAATCGGGACCCGAAATAAACTCAGAAAGATTAACCTTGCTGTCTTTCATAAACGCTATTGTGGCATTACAAATCTCGCGCAAGTTAAAGCTTGCAATGTTGCTTGCCATACCAACCGCGATACCCTGATTGGGGTTGATTAAAATGTTTGGGAATGCCGTTGGAAGAAGTGTAGGCTCCTTAAGAGTGCCGTCGTAGTTATCAACAAACTCTACGGTGTTTTTATCTATATCGCCAAAAATCTCACTGCATATCGGCATAAGTCTTACTTCGGTGTAACGTGAGGCGGCGTAAGCCATATCACGGCTGTACTGCTTACCGAAGTTACCCTTTGAATCAACAAATGGGTGAAGCAGTGCCATATTACCCTCCGTAAGACGAACCATTGTTTCGTAGATGGCTGCATCGCCGTGGGGGTTAAGCTTCATCGTCTGACCGACAACGTTTGCACTTTTTGTGCGGGCACCATTCATAAGCCCCATTTTATACATCGTATAAAGGAGCTTTCTGTGCGACGGCTTAAATCCGTCAATCTCGGGGATAGCACGCGATATAATAACAGACATCGCATACGGCATATAGTTTTTCTCAAGGGTTTCGGTTATGCCTTCAAAAGACAACGACACCTTTTCCTCGTTCATTTCATTTTCCTCCATCTGTATATAAATACAATAATACACCCTAATTATACCAGATAAACGGGTTTGCGTCAATATGACATACAACATTTTGTAGGTTATATTGTCGGTAAATCATTGTTGACTTATAATGCCACGGATTGTATAATATAAATACCATATATTAGGAGTGATAATATGAAAATCGGCAGCTCTTTACTTGCAATTATTATAATGATAATGCTGTTTGTATGTCCGATTTCTGTTTACGCTGAAAGCTCAGGAATAACGGTGCATTTTGAAGTTAAAGACATTCCCACACTGGTTCAGGGCGGTGTTGTTTTTGCGCTTTGTGATGAAGCCGGAAACACGCTTGATACACGTGTTGGGGATATTCGCTATGAAGACCGCAAGTTTGATATTACCTTTGCTGTGGGTGAACTCAATGTTGGAGACAAATTTTACGTTGTTTTGGGCAGTGGTGCAAAATCTATTGAATATAATGGCGTAGCAGCGGACAGACATCTGATTGAAGTTTGTGCCAATGAGGAAAGAACTGCACTTGTGAATGAGTTTGATATGGTAATTAACCCAGCATGGAACAAAGAGACAGTTTTTAAATTCAACGGAAACAGTGTACAAGGCTTTGAACACCATGTTTCCGAAAATGAGATCTTTATTACCTGCGATATACTCGATGCCCTTGGGATAAACTATGTTTTTAACGAAAATGATGAGCACCCAAACGTATTTTTGTCCTCGCAAACGGGTGGATATACAATGCAGTTTTTTATGAATAACATATATGCTGTGCGTGGTGGCGTGGGATATAACCTTTCGGTGGAGCCTTTCGTAGTGAATGGAAAACCGTTTATTCCGCTTCATGATTTAGCCATTTATTTTGCCTGCAGCTATAGTGAGGAAAGTTTTTCTGAATACGGCAATGTAATAAATATTTCTCCATCGGCGTATTCAAAAATAAACTATGTAAACACAAGGGATTTAAATAGCAAGACCGACTATCTTGTATGGGTATCAAAATCAGATTATAAAGTAAATGTTTACCTTGGCGAAAATGGTGCATGGCGGTTTGTAAAGTCCTTTGACTGTGCAATTGGTGCTCCGTCAACGCCAACGGTTGAGGGGATTTTTGAATATCATCAGTGGCAACCGAAGTGGGATTACGATGGGTACTACTGCGGCCCGATACTTCGTTTTTATAGGGGATATGCAATTCATTCAACGCTTATAAGATATAATGGTAATCCTTATGATAACCGTGTCGGCATGAAAATATCACACGGATGTGTGCGCGTTCGTCCTGAGGGGATTAAGTGGCTTTCAGATTATATCCCGCTCGGTACTACCATTTTAGTAACAAAGTGATTAAGGAGAGGAATTTCCTCTTCTTAAAATAAACGCCTGTAGCTCAGTTGGATAGAGCGTCAGACTCCGACTCTGAAGGCCGTGCGTTCAAGTCGCATCAGGCGTACCAGAAAAAACGACTTGTGAAACAAGTCGTTTTTTCAGTTATATTTGCCTACGGCAAGTGAAATAGCTTCGCTATGAAATAAGCCTTACGGCGTGTGAAATATTGCTTCGCAATATGAAAGGGTAAATTTTATTTCACATCAACGGAGTTGATATTTCATTAAATATCTCTTTAGTAAGGCATAAAAAAGACAGATTTCAACGAAATCCGTCTTTTTTTAACTAAACCTTATTACAATACCTTGCCCAAAAAACTTTTTAAGCGTTCGTTGGTATTTGTTTCAAAAATTTCCTGAGGAGTGCCCTCGGTACAAATGTTACCCTCGTCCATAAAGATTACACGGCTGCCAACCTCGCGTGCAAAGCCCATTTCGTGAGTAACAACAACCATCGTCATACCCTCTTCGGCAAGCTGCTTCATAACGTCAAGCACTTCGCCGACCATTTCGGGGTCAAGCGCTGAGGTAGGCTCGTCAAAGAGCATAACTTCGGGGCTCATCATAAGTGCACGAACAATCGCAACACGCTGCTTTTGTCCGCCAGAAAGCTGCGCAGGGTAGCTTTCTGCCCTGTCTTCAAGGCCGACACGCTTTAAAAGCGACATTGCCTTTTCGTTTGCCTCGTTTTTATCCATTTTAAGAAGCTTTACGGGAGCAATCGTAAGATTTTTAAGCACTGTCATATGTGGGAAAAGGTTAAACTGCTGGAAAACCATACCCATCTTCTGCCTGTGAAGATTGATGTTTGTTTTGGGGCTAGTAATATCCACGTCGTCAAAAACAATCCTTCCCGATGTAGGCTTTTCAAGAAGGTTAAGAGAACGCAGGAAAGTAGACTTTCCTGAGCCTGACGGCCCGATAATAACGACAACCTCGCCTTTTTTTATTTCGGTAGTTACGCCATTAAGAGCCTTGATTGTACCTTTGTTATAAAACATACAAAGGTCTTTTGTGCTGATAAGTGAGTTAGCGCTCATTCTTCTTAAGCCTCCTCTCAAATATGTTGAGGATTTTTGTAAGACCGACAACCAAAATCAAATAAACAAGTGCGACCAAAAGGATAGGGTTTATCTGGTCGTAGGTTGTATTTTTTATCTGGTTTCCCGCTTTAGTCAGGTCAACAACTGCCACGTAACCTGCAACTGAGGTTTCTTTAAGAAGCGCAATCATTTCGTTGCCGATTGCGGGAAGAATATTTTTAAACGCCTGCGGAAGTATTATGTACCACATTGTTTTAATCTGAGAAAAACCAAGGCTTCTGCCGGCTTCCATCTGACCGGGGTCAATCGACATAATACCTGAACGGATAACCTCGGCAACATAAGCACCCGAGTTAACACCAAAGGTAATTATTGCAACCCACGTTCCGTCCTTGGCATTTACAAATATAATAAAGAAGAAAATAAGAAGCTGAACAACAACGGGTGTACCCCTTATAACCGTAAGGTAGAAGTTACAAAGCATATCAAAAGGCTTAAGCGCCTTATTGTTTGCTGAGAAAACCTTAACGGTTGCAACAATCGTACCGATTATAACACCGAGAATTAAAGAACCGATAGTTATAACAAGTGTCTTCTCAAAGCCCTCTATAATCGTCATATATCTGTTGCTTACAATAAAAGTGTTGTACAGCGTATCAAGCCATTTATCAAACCAATTCATAAGAATATCATTCCTTTAAAAAAGCGGCGAGGGCTTCCCTCGCCGCTTTTTATTTTAAATTTTAGCGCTAATTATTCTGCATCAATTACAAGGTCATACTCTGCAAAGATTTCTGCAAGCTTGCCTTCTGCCTTAAGCTCTGCAATAGCTCCGTTAAGTTCTTCAACAAGAGCGTCGTTGCCAAGCTTTGTAGCGATAGCGTATTCTTCCTGTGTAAGAGCTTCGTCAAGAACGATTGTCTTGCCTTCCTGCTTTGAAGAAAGAGCCTTTGCAACTGCATCGTCGATAACTACTGCATCAACCTTACCAGCTGTAAGAGCTGAAATTGCTTCAGCACCTGTCTTGAATGACTGAACATTGTAGCCATTCTCAAGGAGATAAAGCTCGCCTGTTGTACCTTCCTGGCAAGAAACTGTTTTGCCTTTAAGGTCAGCAGCAGCCTTAATTTCGCTGTCAGCCATAACGATGATAGCCTGAGATGCTTTGTAGTAAGCATCTGTGAATGCCATGTTTTTCTTTCTGTCTTCAGATGCTGTGATACCTGAAAGTGCTATGTCATACTTACCTGTAGCGGCACCTGTCAAAGCAGCGTCGAAGTCAATGTGTGTAACTTCAACTTCTTTGCCAAGCTTTTCAGCAATAGCATTGAGCATATCAATCTCGGCACCAACGATTTTTTCACCTTCGAAATATTCAAAGGGAGGGAACTCAGCGTTTGTTGCTACTGTGATAACGTTTGCATCCTTTTCGTCAGATGCGCAACCTGCAAATACTGCTACAGCCATAATAACTGCAAGCATAAGTGTAAGTATTTTTTTCATAATAAAATTCCTCCAATATTCTTGATTTGAACTCATTATAACACAAATGTATAAAAATGCAAGCATTTTTTTAAAAATATGCATTTTGGGGTGTTTTTATGTATAAAAAATCATTTTTTGAGGTCGTTTGTTTTTTTATATGCAGCAATAACGCTGTTCATTGCCGCGCTGCGGAAAGCACTGTCTTCGAGAGCCTTAACACCTGCAATGGTTGTTCCTCCCGGACTGCACACATTATCCTTAAGCTCGCCCGGATGCTTGCCCGTTGAAATAACCATCTGTGCTGCACCACTGACCGTCTGTGCTGCATAGGTAAGAGCTTTATCTCGAGGCACACCGCAGGAAACTGCACCGTCTGCAAGAGCTTCAATAAATAAATATGCAAATGCAGGACCGCATCCTGAAAGTGCCGCCGCAGCATCAATAGTTGCCTCATTTATGCGATCAACCATACCTGCGCTCTGAAGCATTCTTGTAAAGCAGGATATTTCGCCCTGAGTAACATCCTGACTTGCGGTGTAGAGAATAACACCCTGCCCGATGCTGCACGGGGTGTTGGGCATAATTCTTATAATAGGGTAAGACCCGCCCGCAAATTCCTGCACAGCTTTTTTTGAAAGCCCTGCCGCCATTGTTACAAGAACAAATCTGTCCTTGCGTTTTTTGAGTATAGATTTAAGCGGAGAAAGCATGCTTTCCATAACCTGCGGCTTTACTGCAAGAAAAATATATTCGCAATTCTGGCAGATATACTCGTTATCGACATGGCTTGCGCCCGTTTCATTGCAAAACTCCTCGCATTTTTGTGCGTCATAATCAGATACAAAAACGGAGTCTGCGTCAATTTGCTTTAGGATTGCCCTTAAAAGCGCTCCGCCCATATTTCCGCAACCGATAAATCCAATAGTATTCATACTAACACTTCCTTATCTTATCTGGCCTGTGCCCTTGATTATATATTTGTAAACCGTAAGCTCGCAGAGCCCCATCGGCCCGCGTGCATGTAATTTCTGTGTCGAAATACCCATTTCGCAGCCAAGGCCGAATTCGCCACCATCGGTAAAACGTGTTGAGGCATTTACATAAACCGAGGAACTGTCAACAAGCTTTGTGAAAAGCTCAGCATTTTCTTTGGTGTTTGTTACAATGCATTCGCTATGACCTGTGGAGTGAGCTGAGATATGCGCGATGGCATCTTCTGTGCTATTTACAACTTTGACTGCCATTATATAGTCAAGAAATTCCGTATCGAAATCATTCTCCCCTGCTTTTTTAGTGCCGAGGATATCGAAAGCGGCATCATCACACCTGAGCTGGACGGGAATTAAACCCTTTTCGTCTCGCTCGTCGCAAATTCTCTTTTTAACAAGCGGCAAAAAGTCATTTGCAATATCCTTATTAACTATAAGACATTCCGCCGCATTGCAAACCGATGGTCTGCTTGTCTTTGCATTATCTATTATATTGAGAGCCATATCAAAATTGGCTGAAGAATCTACATAAATATGGCAGATACCCGTTCCCGTCTGTATGCAGGGAACCTTTGCATTTTCTGTGCATGCACGGATAAGCCCTGCACCGCCACGCGGAATGAGAAGGTCAACGTAGCCTACCGCCTGCATAAGCTCGGTTGCACTTTGCCTTGTTGTATCGGAAACGAGGTTTATAAGGTCGGGACAATATCCGCCGTCTTTAAGCCCCTGCCTCAGTGCACGCACTACGGCTGATGCGCTGGCGTAAGCCTCCTTGCCGCCACGAAGCACGCACACGTTACCACTCTTGAGTGCGAGTGCCGCCGCATCGCTTGTAACATTTGGTCTGCTTTCATATATAATTGCCACAACGCCGATTGGAACACCCGTTTTCTCTATAACAAGACCGTTGGGACGCTCTACCCTTTCGATAACTCTGCCGACGGGGTCAGGTAACTTTGCGACATCACGTATGCCCTGAGCCATTCCCTCAATACGCTCTTTTGTAAGAGAGAGTCTGTCTATCATAACATCGGAGATTTTACCCCGTGCGTTTTCTACATCTGTTTTATTGGCAGCAAGAATATCATCGGTGGCATCTATGAGAGCATCCGCCATTTTTAAAAGTGCGTCGTTTTTCTGCTCGGTTGTAAGCATAAAAGCAGCCTTTTTTGCATTTTTTGCATTTTCAAGAATTTGCGCTGTTGTCATACTCAACCCTTCTTCCCGATAAATCTTGTGCCAACGCTCTGCCCATCTAAGATGTCGTACAGAAGGGCAGGATTGTTGCCGTTTGCTATAATCATATCAATTCCGCCATCAGAGCAAATCTGAGCGGCATGAAGCTTCGTAGCCATTCCGCCAGTGCCAAGCTCGCTTCCCTTGCCCCCTGCAAGAGAAATAATCTCCGGCGTTATTTCACTGACCTCGCGTATAAGCTCAACATTCTTCTCCTTGTGGGGGTCGCCCGTGTAAAGCCCGTCAATATCACTGAGAAGAACGAGCAAATCGGCATCGCAGCTCTTTGCAACGATGGCACTGAGAGTATCATTGTCGCCAACGGAAATTTCCTCGGTAGCGACAGTATCGTTTTCATTTATAATAGGAAGAACTCCAAGCTCAAGCAGTCTGTTCACTGTATTATGAAAGTTTTGATAACGCTCGGCATCCTGCATATCGGGAGCAGTTATAAGAAGCTGAGCAACAGTGTGGTTGTGCTCGGTAAAAAGCTTGTCATAAACGTACATAAGCTCGCACTGACCAACGGCTGCAGCTGCCTGCTTGGTTGGCATATCGACGGGGCGTGCTCCCAGAGAGAGCTTTCCTACGCCCATTCCTATAGCGCCCGAGGAAACCAAAATAACCTCGTTGCCTGCGTTTTTAAGGTCTGAAAGCACCTTGCAAAGCTCCTCAACGTGCCTTATGTTAAGACACCCCGTTTTGTGTGCAAGTGTGGATGTTCCTACCTTTACTGTTAATCTCATAATTATCAGTCCTTTAACTTCATAAGTATGCTTGCCATTTCATCGTACGAAACAGCGGAAAATATCTCACCCCTGAGGCGTGAAGCCCCCTTCATTCCTTTTATATACCAGGATGCGTGCTTGCGTGCCTCACGTATGGCAATATACTCGCCCTTAAGCTCGCACATAAGGAGTATATGGCGAAGAGCGACATCTATTCTTTCGCTTTGTGTGGGGATTGTTAAAACCTTGCCCGAAGTAAAAAGCTCATTAATCTGCGTGAAAATCCACGGATTTCCTTGCGCACCCCTGCCTACCATAACGGCAGCGGCACCTGTTTCGTCAAGCATCGAAAGAGCATCGTGCGCCGAGAATATATCGCCATTTGCGATAACGGGGATACTTACGCTTTCGCAAACCTTCCTTATAATACCTCGGTCTGCCTTTCCGCTGTAAAACTGCTCACGGGTGCGCCCGTGCACTGTAACTGCGGCTGCACCGCAATTTTCGGCAATTTTTGCGAGTTCTACTGCATTGATTGAGTTTTCGTCCCAGCCTGCACGCATTTTTACCGTAACGGGCTTTGTTGATGCACGCACGGAGGCATCGATAATCTCCTCCGCTTTTGAAAGATTTTTCATAAGTGCACTGCCCTCGCCGTTGTTTGCAATTTTTGGTGCGGGGCAACCCATATTGATATCGACGAAAAGCCCCTCGCACTCTACCTCGGGAATAACCTTTGAAAAGTTTTGCGGCTCGCTCCCAAAGACTTGTACTGCAGTGGGAAGATTTTCCGTCTGCATCAGACGGCGTGTCTTTTTATCGGAAAAAGTAAGTGCCTTTGCACTAATCATCTCCGTATAGGAAAGACCTGCACCGAATTCATCGCATATTTTGCGAAAAGCAAGGTCGGTAACACCTGCCATCGGTGCCAGAAATATATTGTTTTTCAGTTTAATATCTGCTATTCTCATAAATCAAGCTTCATATCTCCATACTTAATAAATTTGTGCTTACGCATAAATTCTGATATAATTAAGGTTATAATTGCGGGAAGAACAAAATATATTAAAATATTGAGAATAAGCGCTGCACGGGCAGGGGCATCTTGTGCCATCGTCTGAAACGACATAATCGGGCCGATAAGACCTGCAGTACCCATTCCCGAGCCGGTTGCATTGCTTTCCATATTGAAAAGCATTGTGGAAACAGGGCCTAAAATTGCGCTTGTGATAATAGGTGGCAGCCATATAAGCGGACGGCGGACAATGTTTGGTATCTGAAGCATACTTGTACCAAGTCCCTGAGCCAGAAGACCGCCAACCTTGTTTTCACGGTAGCTTGCAACTGCAAAGCCAATCATATTAGCACAACATCCGACTGTTGCCGCACCTGCCGCAATACCATCGAGACCGAGAACGATTCCAATAGCCGCCGAGCTGATGGGAAGGGTAAGAAACATTCCCATAAGAACGCTTACAACAATTCCCATAATAAAGGGATGTTGCTGAGTTCCCCAGTTAACGAGTGAACCTAAGTATGACATAAAGGAAGAAATCGGGGGCCCAATGAAGAGGCCCGCAAGGCTTCCCACAGTAATACTTAAAACGGGAGTTAAAAGAATGTCAACCTTTGTTTTTCCGCTGACTATGCGACCTGCCAATATACCTACATAAGCCGCAACAAAAGCACCAAGCGGCTCACCAGGAGGTGTTATGGTGAAAACGCCGCCATCAAAAAGCGAACCCGAAAGGATTTTGCTTGCATAAGCACCCACAAGACCATTAGTTGCCGCACTCAAAAGCACAAGCGGTGATTCCCCGAACTTATACGCAACACCAGCACCAATGCCCGCACCCGTAAGAAGTGAAGCGCATTTGCCGATAACAACAAGAAGAACGCCTATCTTTGTATCTGGAAAGAACGTTCCAATCTGGGAAAGGATGGTTCCCACAATAAGTGTTGCAAAAAGGCCGAGAGCCATTCCACTGAGGCCGTCAATGAACAATTTGTTTAAAAAAGCTTTGAGTTTTTTCACACAAACTCCCCCAATATAATTTTCTATATTATACAGAAAATTGTGGGTATTATCAAGGAAAAAATAAATAAAAAGAAAAAAAGTATTGAAATTTGTTGAATTTATGCTACAATGTAATTATCATTTAAGGCTGACGGGGTCTAATCCCCGTTGTCATAAGGAAAGAGGTGTTTTGAATGGCTTACATTATCAATGATGATTGCATCAGCTGTGGTGCTTGTGTTTCTGAATGTCCTGTTGAGTGCATTAAGGAGGGCGACGCTAAGTACGAAATCGATGCAGACGCATGCCTTGAGTGCGGTGCGTGTGCAGGTGTGTGCCCCGTAGGTGCGCCCAATCCGGCTGAATAATCTGAAATAAAAACTGCAAAGCCGTCTCTTTGAGGCGGCTTTGTCATTGAGGAAAGCTATGGTTTACGATTATGAAAATGTAGAGGATCTTGGGCTTAAGGGCTACAAGGTCATTCAAAATAAAGACGGGTTTTGCTTCGGCAGTGATGCAGTGCTTCTTGCACGCTTTGCAAGACCAAAGAAAAATGCACGAGTGCTCGACCTTTGCACAGGTACGGGAATTATTCCCGTGCTTATGTGGGGGCTTTACGAGCTTTCGGAAATTTGCGCTGTTGAGATTGTGCCCGAGGTAGCGGATATGGCAAGCCGCACAATGGAGCTTAATGGCCTTTCGGAAAACATCGGGGTTATTTGCGATGACCTTAAAAACGCACCCGAGGTTTACGGCAAAAGGTCGTTTGATGTTGTAACGTGTAACCCACCTTATATGAATGTTGGCGGAGGGCTTATAAATCCAAAGGAAAAGCTTGCACTTGCACGCCACGAAATTGCGTGCACGCTTGACGATGTTGTCCGTGTGAGCAAGGCGGTTTTAAAGCCGTGCGGGAAGCTTTTTATGGTGCACCGTGCAGACAGACTTTGCGATGTTTTTAGTACCTTTCGCAAGTATAAAATTGAGCCGAAACGGTTAAGAGTAGTATATCCGTCGAAAAGCAAGGAGGCATCTCTTGTTTTAATTGAGGGGGCAGAGGGCGGCAAGGCACAGCTCAAAATTGAGCCACCGCTTTTTATGTATGATGATGACGGCAACTACATTCAGTCATTGAGGTGATTAAATATGCAGGGAAAACTTTATCTTTGTGCCACACCTATAGGAAATTTGGGTGATATTACTTACAGATGCGTT
>JAZNOC010000081.1:0-7744 GCA_045580605.1 Clostridia bacterium
CTTCCCGATTGACCTTACGGAAGAAATTTTGCAGGAAAAAGGTCTTGGCGTAGACAGGGATGCTTTTGACAAGCTTCTCCTTGAGCAGAAACAGCGCTCAAGAGAGGGCAGAAACGTTGGTGATGAGGCTGCTTGGAGCGAAGACGTTTATCAGACGCTTGGCAAGGATATCACAACAGAGTTTATCGGTTATGAAAACTTTGAGTGCGAGGCAGAAATCATTGCAATCGTAAAAGACGGTCAGATTGCTGACGGTGCGAGCGACGGAGAAAATGCAGTGCTTATCCTTGATAAAACCGTTGTATACGGTGAAAGCGGCGGTCAGATGGGTGATCACGGCGAAATCGCAGGTGAAGGCTTTAAAGCAGAGGTTTACGATGCAAAGAAGCTTGGCGACGGCAAGATCCTTCACCACGTAACAGTGCTTGAAGGCTCGCTTTCCAAGGGTGATAAGGTAACTGTTTCAATTGATACCAAAAAGAGAATTGCAACTGCAAGAAATCACTCAGCAACTCACCTTTTGCAGAAGGCTCTTCGCACCGTTCTCGGTAGTCATATCGAGCAGGCAGGAAGCTTTGTTGACGAAAACAGACTCCGTTTTGACTTCTCTCACTTTGAGGCGGTTTCAAAAGAACAGCTTCAGGAAGTTGAAAACTTGGTAAATGAATCAATTCTTGCGGCATATCCCATTGATATAAAAAATATGTCAATTGCAGATGCAAAGGCTCAGGGCGCAATGGCGCTCTTTGGTGAAAAGTACGGCGACACAGTGCGTGTTGTAAATATGGGTGGTTACTCAATCGAGCTTTGCGGCGGTTGCCATCTTAAAAATACCAGTGAGGCAGGACTCTTTAAAATTCTTTCAGAGGGCGGCGTTGCAGCAGGTGTAAGAAGAATTGAGGCAGTAACAGGCGAGGGCGTACTTCGTTATATCGAAGAAAAGAACTCCATTATCTTGAGCGCTGCAGCAGCTCTTAAAACAACAGAGGGCGAGCTTGTTCATCGCGCAGAAGCAATAGCAAACGAAAACCGCGAACAGCAGAAAAAGCTTGAGCAGATTGAAGCAAAAATGGCAAGTGCCAAGGCAAATGACATTATGTCGGGCATAAAGCATATCGGCGATATCAACCTTATTGTTGCACAGATGGATGGCTCAACTGTTGACAATATCAGGAAAACAGGCGACGCAATCAAGGAAAAAACACCTATGTGTGTATGCGTATTTGCTGCAAATACAGACGGAAAGATTTCCTTTATCGCAATGGCGGGTGCCGATGCGGTGGCAAAGGGCGTTCACTGTGGTAAGATTATTAAAGAAATTACAGCAGCCTGCGGCGGCAGCGGCGGCGGTAAGCCTGACAGTGCTCAGGGCGGCGGTAAGGATGCAACGAAGATTGATGATGCACTTGCTCTCATCGATGACATCATTGCATCTCAGATATAAGCCTCGGCTTAAGGAGTGAGATTATGGATTGCTTATTTTGTAAGATAGCGGCAGGGGAGATTCCCTCCTCTAAAGTATATGAAGATGAACTCGTATACGCATTTCGTGATATAGAGCCTCAGGCACCTGTGCATGTGCTCATAATTCCCAAGGAGCATATTAAAAGTGCTAATGAGCTTAATGAAGAAAATGCCTCTGTTGTAGCGCATATCTATGCCGTTGCGGCAAAGATTGCAAAGGCGGAGGGTGTTAGTGAAAACGGCTACCGCATCGTAAATAACTGCGGGGAGGATGGCGGTCAGACAGTAGGGCACCTACACTTCCATCTTCTCGGAGGAAGAAGCCTTGCATGGCCTCCCGGTTAATGAAGCTACAATTTTCTATACTATAAAAACACTTAATTCATAAGGAGAAGAAGAGATATGAAACTTAGCGCTTACCTCAATCCCCGCAAGGATGAAAAGCAGAACATCAAGGTTATTAATACGGAAATAAAGGAAAAAGACGGAGTGAAAGCTGCGTATATCCGTGGAAATGCATCTGTTCGTCTTGACCCTGATTTCGGTGCGGGCATTGACTTTGAAATTAACGATGTTGAAAGCTGGATGGCTGACAACCGCCACTGTCAGTGCTGGTGCAGACCCGAGTTTGGAACAAGCTTTAAAACTCTTCCTCAAAACACACAGGGTCTTATCTGCAAGAAAAAGGACGGCAGCTTTGCAGTAGTTCTCCCCGTTGTTTCGGAGGAATATAAGTGCGTGCTTATGGCAGGCAGCGAAGATAATGTGGTAACAGCCCGTCTTTACAGTGGTTATGATTCGCTTTTCGAGTGCGAGGCTCTTGCATTTACATACGCTGAGGGCGAAAACCCGTTCAGACTTCTTGAAGATTGTACAAAATATGCTCTTGAGCTTCTTAACAACGGCTGCCGCACCCGTAAGGAGAGAAGATATCCCGAGGTAATGGAATACCTTGGCTGGTGTACATGGGATGCTCTTGAAATGCGTTGTAACGAAAAGGACCTTCTTGTAAAGTGCGAAGAGTTTAAGGAAAAGAAAATCCCCGTTCGCTGGACAATTCTTGACGATATGTGGGGCGACGTTGCACAACTCCGCGGCCGTGATTACGAAACTATTCACGAGCGTGGCTCGCTACAGTTCTCTTCAAAGCTCTGGTCATTCAAGGCAGCTCCTGAGCGTTTTCCCAACGGCCTTGACGGCTGCATCAAAAAGATGAAGGAATACGGTATGAAAATCGGTATGTGGCACCCGACAACAGGTTACTGGAAGGGCATCGACCCCAAGGGTGAAATTTTCCGCGACCATAAGGATTGTCTTGTGCAGACTCCTACTGGCATCTATATGCACGACTATGAGCAGAAGAAGGCTTATGAATACTACAGTGCTTGCCATGATTACTATGTAGAGTGCGGTGCTGAATTTGTAAAGATTGACCTTCAGTCAATGGCAGAGCAGAATTACTACAACCGTGCACCTCTCGGTAAGGTTGCGCGCGAGTATCACAAGGCTATGGAAGCATCAGTTGGTCAGCATTTTGATAACACAATGATTAACTGTATGGGTATGGACAGCTGGGATATGTGGAACAGAAGCTTCAGCCCAATTTCACGCTGCAGCGGCGACTTCCTCCCCGAAAACGATGCATCGTTCTCCAACCACATTATGCAGTGCTCATATAACGACCTTATTCAGGGTCAGTTCTACTACTGCGACTGGGATATGTGGTGGACTGATGACTCAACCGCTATGAAACACAGTATAATGCGTGCAGTCAGCGGCGGTCCTATCTATGTGAGCGACAAGCTTGACAGAAGTATAAGAGAGCTCGTTATGCCTCTTTGCTTCGAGGACGGCAGAATTTTAAGATGTGATAATCCGGGATATCCTACAATGGATTGCCTTACGGAAGACCCGAGAAATAACGGTAAAATCTTTAAGATTTACAATATTAGTAACGGCAGCGGTATTATAACAACATTTAACCTCGACGAGAGCAACGGCGCTGTTTCAGGCACTATTTCACCCTCTGATGTTGATGGCCTTGAGGGTGAGGAATTTGCAGTTTATGAGCACTTCACAAAGACTATGCAAATCGTAAAATATGACGAGAAAATTGACGTTAATTACAAGGACAGAAGCGAATACGGAGTTTATGTAATTGTTCCGATTAAGGACGGCTTTGCACCTATCGGCAGAACTGACAAGTTTATTTCTCCTGCATCAATCAAGGCAGTTGTCGGCAAAGAAATTGAGCTTGTTGAAGACGGCGAATACGCTTATGTTCTTGACGGTAAGCTCTACATAGAAAACAAATAAGGAGTGGAATTTATGAAAATAAACAGAGTAACAGACCCCTCTTTTAAAAAGTATGGTCAGGTGGTAAACCTTGACACTGCTGAAATTCTTAAGGAAACTGAAAAAATAGCTTACCCCGAAAGCGGTGCGGACTATGTGCCTTCGGTTGAAGCATTTGAAAAGCTTCCCATTATGGACATAATAAAGAATGAGACCTTTGGCGGTATGAAAACTCAGCTTGGCTATTGCTGCGGACATAACAGCGAGATGGCAGCAATGGAATGGCATAAATGCTCAGAGATAAACATTGCGACGGAAGATATCATTCTCTTGCTTGGTGATGTGCGTGATGTAGAGGAAGATGGTCGCTACGACTCATCAAAGATTGAGGCATTTAAGCTTTGCAAGGGCGAAACAATTGAGATGTTTGCAACAACACTTCATTATTGCCCTGTGCAGACATCAGATAAGGGATTTGGCTGTGTTGTAGGTCTTCTTAAGGACACAAACACAGACCTTGACTTTAAGCCTGAGGATAAGCTTATCTTCGCTAAAAACAAGTGGCTTATCGCACACGACGAAAGTGAAGGCTTGAAAAAAGATGGCGCTTTTATCGGTATATACGGCGAAAACTATAAATTCTGAAACAAAAACCTCGGGTAATTATTCCCGAGGTTTTCTGTTTTAGAATTAATGCGAAATGCGGAATAAAAGGAGGATTTTTGCAAAAACAAAATCCTCCTTTGGTATTAACTAATCGTAGGGGCGGATGCCCACATCCGCCCGCTTTTTCGGGTCGATGAGGGCATCCGCCCCTACTTTGTTTGTAAGAGAATGTCTTTAGTCCTTAACGAACTCTTTAAGCGATGCCGCAAGTCCCGCAAGCGACTGCATATCTGACGGGATAACAAGCTTTGTAGCCTTTCCGTCTGCGACCTTTTCAAGACTTTCAAGAGATTTGATTGCTATATAAGCCTGTGAGGGGTTAGCCTCGTTAATCTTGCGGATACCCTCTGCAATAGCTGTCTGCACTGCAATAATTGCCTCAGCCTCACCCTCAGCCTGCCTGATTGCTGACTGTTTAGCTGCCTCGGCACGAAGAATTGCAGATTCCTTTTCGCCCTCTGCCATAAGGATAGAAGATTTTTTCTCGCCCTCGGCTCTGAGAATAGCCTCACGTCTTTCACGCTCTGCCTTCATCTGCTTTTCCATAGCATTTTGAATTTCCTTGGGCGGAATAATGTTTTTAAGCTCAACACGGTTAATCTTTATACCCCAGGGGTCAGTTGCCTCATCGAGAATTGCACGCATCTTAGTGTTAACTGTATCACGAGATGTAAGAGTGCCATCGAGGTCAAGGTCGCCGATAATGTTACGAAGTGTAGTAGCAGTTAAGTTTTCAATAGCCATCATCGGCCTTTCAACACCATAGGTATAAAGCTTGGGGTCTGTAATCTGAAAGTACACAACAGTGTCAATCTGCATTGATACGTTATCCTTTGTGATAACGGGCTGCGGCGGAAAATCAACCACCTGCTCCTTAAGATTGACCTTTTTCGCAATTCTGTCGATGAAAGGAACCTTAACGTGAAGACCTACTGACCACGTAGAATGGTATCCGCCGAAACGCTCAATTACATACGCATAAGCCTGAGGAACGATTTTGATGTTTGCGATAACAACTACTATCACAAAAAAGATGAGAATAAGTAAAAATTCCATAAACAAACCTCCTAAATATTTTCTACAATTAATTTTACGCCTTCAATTTTTACAACCCTTACAAGAGAACCCTCTTCTATGGGTAAATCACCAATGCTTCTTGCTGACCACTCTATACCATTAAGTGTAACCACACCTGCCCCTTTTATGTTATCGATGCCTGACTTTACAACGCACGTTTTCCCGATTAGTGCGTCAACATTTGTTTTCTCATCGGAGCGTTTCTTGAGCTTATTGACAATTGGCTTTGTAAGAATTAAAAGTATTGCCGAAGCAATAACAAAAGCGATACTCTGCCATACAATACCGACGCCGCATATTGCAAGAATAAGCGAAACAAAGCTTCCGCCGGCAAACCATATACTTACAAACTGAGAAGTAGATGCCTCAATAAAGGCAAATAAAATTACCATTACAGTCCAAAACAGAGCCATTTTAATTACCTCCTAAATATTTTTTGAATACATCGAGCATACCATCCGGCGTATCGATAAAGTAGGGCCTTGCAAGATTTTCACCATCATAATCGGCGGCGTGCCACCATATACCAACCTTTATTTTGTCGTATTTTGAAAGTGTTTTAAACATATCCTCTGTCCACGCTACTTTATCTCCGCCGATAGCTGAGCAAGCGTATTCGGTTATCATCATAGGCTTTTCGTTGATCCTCTCAGCACGCTCATAGATAGGGGCATAAATTTCGTCAAACGAGCGCCAGATTTCAGCAGAATAATAAGTACCTGTATTATACCCCGTAATTCCGTAAACATCTACAAATTCATCACCTGGATAGTAAAGAGCCTCGTGCGTCCACTTATAATTGGGGAAGCTTTTTTCGTTGGGGTTCCACACCCATATAACATTATCACAGCCTGCCTGCTTGAATTTGTTGTACAGATGCTTATAAAGAGAAACATAAATTTCAGGGTCGCGCGATGTATGGTACGCACTGTAGTTACACCAGTCGCTGTTCATTTCATTAAACGGGCGGAAAAGCACTGTTGTACCCCTGTGCCTTGCTATCATTTTGGCATACGCATCTATAAAGTCATCATACCTGCCGTCAAGAATTTCATAAATCATATTTTTACTGCTCTGCCTTGAAAGCGGAGTCTGAAGCGTAAGCTCAATTGCCTTGTCATTAAGGCTTGCGTAGTTGAGATTTGACTCAATCTGAGAAATGTAGGAATTAACTCTGCTTATATAGCTAAGGTCTGAGTAGCCGTCTCTGTCAGGGAATTCGGTATAAACCAAGAATGCACAGAATTTGTAGCCTATTGTATTTTCAATTTCTTCCATTCTTTTAAGACCGCCGAATTTATCGGGAGCAAACATACCCATTTTAAAGCTTGCATCGCTTGCGAAAAGCTTGTCGTAAGTTCTTTTTGCCGAGCCGTTAAGGTGTGAAACACCACTCTCTTTATATCCCTTGTTATACGCATTTTCTGCAGAAACCGTAGGGTCAAAGGTGTCAAGCGAATTTACGATATCCATATATCCGCCGTAGGTGTTAAATGGAGCGTTTGCCTTGAAAAAGAAGGTGTAAACCCTTGCTCCTACACAAACATCAACATTTGCGTAGTAATTTTTGTCGTTTTCAACCGCTGAAAGCTTTTTCCTTGTCCACTGAAGTATGTGGTAGGTGTAAACGCCTGACGAGTAGCTTTCCTGCCTTTCAACAACATGGTCTGCTGTGTTAAGCGTAAATCTGTTTGAGTAGTTAAGGTAAGACTCACGCTCGCCTGCGGTCTTAAAAGTTTCTTTCATAACCCTGAGGGAGATGTTCTCGTTTTCAAAATAAGCACCAATGTCAGAATAGGACATATCAACCGTCATATCTGACGGAATGAGTATGCTGTAGCCGTCAACATTGCTTGTGAATTTTTGCGCAGTGCCATAGGGGGCGGTGCTTCCCATGCTTTCCATCGGGTACATTTTATTATCCTTTGCGACGGGCAAATTTTCATTGTCCGTAAGCGTGCCATACGGATACCAAATAGGCGGGGTAAGAGTACGCATAGCACTTGAACTTATATTAAAAATAAATGTGAAAGTGAGTGCAAAAGTACACACTTTAAGTAAAAACCTTTTCATAAAAAACATCCTTAATCAGATTTCGCTATAATTATACCACAAAAAAAGAACAAAAGCCAGCAAAATATCAAAAAATAAGGTTGTTTTTTTGTTACAGATATTATATAATATGGTAGTTGATATATGTAAATTTCCAAAGGGGAAGATAATCTATGAAATTATATAATAC
>JAZNOC010000082.1:0-4378 GCA_045580605.1 Clostridia bacterium
TTCGCCTTGTTGATAAGTTTCGTGCGGCGGCAAGAGCGGGTGAGGCTGCTCTTGAAATTAAGGTGATAAACAAAAAGCTTGCAGAAAGCCGCAGGATTGACGAACTTTCCGATGAAATTATAAATGCGATGAAGTTTGTTGGAAACAGTGAGGTAGAATAATGGCATTTGAAGCTTTAGGTGAAAAACTTCAGGAAACCTTCAGAAAAATCAAAGGTCAGGGTGTTGTAACTGAAAAGGATATAAAGGCCGCAATGCGTGAGGTGCGTTTTGCCCTTCTTGAGGCAGACGTTGGATATAAAGTTGTTAAGGAATTTGAAAAACGTGTTTTTGAAAAGGCAACAGGCAGTGAGGTGCTCGAAAGCTTAACACCGGGACAGCAAATCATAAAAATAGTACGTGATGAGCTTACATGGCTTATGGGCGGTGCTCAGGCGAAGCTTACTGTTTCGTCAAAGCTTCCGACAGTATATATGCTTGTAGGTCTTCAGGGTGCAGGTAAAACAACAACTGCGGCAAAGCTTGGCGGTGTGCTCAAAAAGCAGGGCAAAAAGCCACTCCTTGCAGGGTGCGACGTGTACCGTCCTGCGGCAATCAAACAGCTTCAGGTAGTGGGCGAAAGCCTCGGGCTTGATGTTTATGCCGATTTTGATGAGAAAGACCCTGTAAAAATTGCATTCAGTGCAGTAAAAAATTGCGATACATCGAGATACGATACAGTTATTATAGATACGGCAGGCCGACTCCATATTGATGAAACACTTATGGATGAGCTTGCAAATATAAAAAAAGAGGTTCACCCGACAGAAATTCTTCTTGTGGTTGACTCTATGACAGGTCAGGATGCAGTAAATGTAGCCGAAAGCTTTGACGAAAAGCTTGGCATAGACGGCATTATACTTACAAAGCTTGACGGTGATACCCGTGGTGGTGCAGCTCTTAGCGTAAGGGCGGCAACTGGTAAAAATATCAAGTTTGTGGGTATGGGAGAAAAGCTTACGGACCTCGAAGCCTTTTATCCCGACAGAATGGCATCGCGTATACTTGGTATGGGCGATATGCTTTCTCTCATAGATAAGGCTCAGGAGGCATTTGATGAAAAACAGGCACTTGAGCTTGAAAAGAAAATCCGTGCACAAAAGTTTGACTTAAACGATTACCTGCAGCAGCTTCGTCAAATGAAGAATATGGGCTCGCTCGAAAGTATTTTAGCTATGATGCCGGGTATGGGTAAGGCACTGCGTGGTGCTAAAATTGACGATAAGCAGCTGTCGAGAACAGAGGCTATCATCTGCTCAATGACGAAGAAGGAACGAGAAAATCCCGAGATTATAAACGGCAGTCGAAGAAAAAGGATTGCGGCGGGATGCGGTCTTGGAGTGCAGGATGTTAACTTGTTCTTAAAACAGTTTGAGCAGGTGCAAAAGATGATGAAAATGTTTTCTGACCCTAAAAAGCTCAGAAAAATGCGTTTTCCTTTTTAGTTAATAACGCAAGTTATTATATAAATAACAATTCGGAGGTGAAAAACATGGCAGTAAAAATCAGACTTAGAAGAGCAGGTGCTAAGAAAGCTCCTTTCTATCGTGTAGTTGTTGCTGATTCACGCTATCCCCGTGATGGTAGATTCATCGAGGAAGTAGGAACATACAATCCCCTTGTAGAGCCTTCTGCATTCAGCGTTGACGCTGATAAGGTTAAGCAGTGGATTTCAAACGGTGCTCAGCCCACAGATACAGTTAAGAGCTTGCTTAAAAAGAGCGGTATTATCGACTAATAGCGTTCGCGAAAGGTTGGGAAGTAAATGAAAGAGCTTTTGGAAACTATTGTTAAACCGCTTGTTCAATTTCCCGATGAGGTTGATGTTACACTTGTAGAGCGTGAGGATGCAATTCTTCTCGAGCTTCGTGTAAACTCATCCGATATGGGCAAGGTTATCGGTAAGCAGGGCAGGATTGCAAAAGCAATCAGAACTGTTATGCGTGCCGCAGCCAAAAATGAGGACAAGAAGGTCATCGTGGACATAGTTGAATAATTAAAAAAAAGAGAATGTAAAAGTGTTTTTACATTCTCTTTTTTTTTATAGGTCTTTTGTCCTCAGCTTTTGGGCGTATGCCTTGGGCGACATTCCCTTGTGCCTCTGAAATATCTTGATAAAGTAGCTTAAATCGTTAAAACCGCAGTTGTAGGCAATATTGGTGATGTTTTCTTTGTCAAGCTCAATCATTTTACAAGCTGTATTTATCCTGTATATATTTATGTAGTCAATGGGAGTTTTCTGCGTCAGCTCTTTAAATAAACGACAAAAATAATTTGGCGACATATCACAGCTTTCGGCAAGGGAAGAAAGCGTAAGAGAGGTATAGTAGTTTTCTTCTATCATAGTGATTGCAGGCATAATTTTATCAAACTTACTGTCTGAAGACCCCTTGGTATCTGTAAGTTTTTTAGTAAGTAGAATTTCCTTAAGAAGCGTATATATACCGCTCATAAAATCAAACTCATATCCGTTATCTTTGTTTAGAAGGCAGTTGAATACCCTGTCTACCGTTTTGTCGTAATTATAAAAAATATTTTTGCAACCCTTTACAGTGCTGCGATATTGATTGCTGACATAAACGATATTTTGTGAAAACACAATGCTTTCATAAACGCAACTGCTAGGTTTTGCACTATGCACCATACCACCTGCAAAGATAGCAGCATTACCGCATTTTAGAATATATTCGCTTTCGTCCAGATTAAGCCTTAATTCTCCCTCAAGTACTCGGATGATTTCGAATTCACTATGCCAGTGGGGGGCAATATTATAGCGTGGATGGCTTTTGTCGACATGTGAAATGTCTGCAGGAAAATCTGGCGTTGTGTATGTTACAAACTCATGATACGCTTTGTTTTTCAATGCTGAAGTCTCCTTTTGGTGTTTGTTTCATAATATCATAAATTTCAGATAAATAAAAGATAATTTTCAAAATGTAAACAAACTGTTTCGGAAAAGTACCTTTTACTTGACTTATTCGTAATAAATTGGTATTATAAAGATGGATAATTTGAAAAATTTCGTGGAAAAAGGGGATATTATGAACGAAGAAAAAGAAATTTTACATGATGAAAATATAACTGAAGATATAAAAAATGAAGATGAAAAATCAAATACAAATTTTATTAGCGAGTCAGAAAAGCAGGAAATTATTTCGAATTTTACGCCTGAGCCTATAAACATACCTAAATATGATATAGAAAAAGAGCACGCAAAGCATAACAAAAACAAAGAGCGTGCAAAAAAACGTAAAATAAACAAAAACAAAAAAGCATACAGAATTCTTATAAAAACACTTACGGTTGTGCGTAATATTTTGCTTATCATGGTGCTTTTTGCAGTTGTTTCCTCAGCGCTTGCCTCTGTAATCGTAAGAGTAAACACATCCGAATATGCAATAGAAAGCTCGATTCGCACAAATAACCCAGAAAGCTTTACCATAGGCAAGATAAAAGACCCTGCAGCACTTAATATGAAGAAGAGTTCAACACGTGCCACTATCACGGATATTCTGCGTGATAATTCGCTTTATACAATAACATACCAAGATATCATTTCTATTGTGAAGAATTCTTCATACTCAAAGTTTATTGCGAAAAATGCACACGGTGTTATTTCGCACCTGCTTTACGACAAAGCCTATGATGGAGTTAAGGGAGAAGATGTATCGAACGCAATTCTTGAAAATTCTTCGGAAATAAATTCATTAACAGGCAGTGTAATTGGACAAAGCGCATGTGATGCTTTCGAAGAGTATGTCGATAAATCCAAAGCACTTGATGAAATTAAGGGAGAGAACCTTGACAAACTTTCCATTGCAAAATATACAAGGTTTACAAAGGTGGCTCTTTCGCTTCCAGTGCTTGTCGGACTTTTGTTCCTGATTGCAGTTCTAATTGTTCTGATAGTTTACATATGCAGTGGTTACTCTCATATAATGATAGGTTGGACAACTGTTGTTTCAGGCATATTTGTAGGAGCACTTGGATTTTTGTTCAAACCGTCGTTTAATGCAAACAATGAGTTTATAAACTGTGTTGGTGATGCCATTATGAAGGGATTTTCGGTTAGCTCTCTCATCTATGGCGGAATTGTTGCCCTTGTGGGCGTGCTCGTGCTTCTTATAGGACGTGCACTGTCTTATGATGACGAATACGAAGATTGATAAAAGAGGGTACGGATGTACCCTCTTTTTTACACAGGAGACAAATTATGATTATTCCAATTTTTATCCCTCACGAGGGTTGTCCCAACGATTGTGCATTTTGTAATCAGCGGACAATCAGCGGGAAAGAGAGCCCGCCTACGATTTTGGATGCAGAAAAAATAATAAACGCTC
>JAZNOC010000083.1:0-3229 GCA_045580605.1 Clostridia bacterium
CTGCAAACGGCAAGCCGCATATCGGCCACGTTCTTACACGTGTTATCAAGGATATGATTCCGAGATATCGTACTATGAAGGGCTATAAGGTGCTTCGTAAGGCAGGCTGGGACACACACGGTCTTCCCGTAGAGCTTGAGGTTGAAAAGCTTCTCGGTCTTGACGGCAAGGAGCAGATTGAACAGTACGGTCTTGAGCCTTTCATCACAAAATGTAAGGAAGGCGTTTGGAAATACAAGGGTATGTGGGAGGACTTCGCGCAGACAGTTGGCTTCTGGGCTGATATGGACGACCCGTATGTTACTTATGACAATAACTTCATCGAGTCTGAATGGTGGGCATTAAAGCAAATCTGGGAAAAAGGGCTTCTCTACAAGGGCTTTAAAATTGTTCCCTATTGCCCCAGATGCGGAACTCCGCTTTCTTCTCACGAGGTTGCACAGGGATATAAGTCTGTAAAGGAACGCTCTGCAGTTGTTCGCTTTAAGCTTGTGGACGAAGACGCTTATATGCTTGCGTGGACAACAACTCCGTGGACACTTCCGTCAAATACTGCTCTTTGCGTTAACCCCAACGACATTTACTGCAAGGTTGAGGCAAATGACGGCTATACCTATTATATGGCAGAAGAGCTTCTTGATAAGGTTTTGGGCGGTCTTGCAACAGAGGATAAACCTGCTTATAAAATTATTGGAAAATATCAGGGTAAAGAGCTTGAATATAAAGAGTATGAGCCTCTTTACGATTGCGTAAAGCCCATTTGCGAAAAGCAGAAGAAAAAATCTCACTTCGTAATGTGCGACGACTACGTAACTATGACTGACGGTACAGGTATTGTTCACTGTGCACCTGCATTCGGTGAAGATGACGCAAGAGTCGGCAGAAAATACGACCTTCCTTTCATTCAGCTTGTTGACGCTCAGGGTAATATGACGCCCGATGCTCCCTGCGCAGGTATGTTTGTAAAGGATGCAGACCCGAAGATACTCGTAGACCTCGATTCGCGCGGACTTCTTTTCGATGCTCCCAAGTTCGAGCACGATTATCCTTTCTGCTGGAGATGTGATACTCCGCTCATTTACTACGCAAGAGAGTCATGGTTTATTAAGATGACAGAGGTAAGGGATGACCTTATCAAAAATAACGATACAATTAACTGGATTCCCGAAACTATCGGTAAAGGACGCTTTGGCGACTGGCTCAAAAACGTTCAGGACTGGGGCGTAAGCCGAGACAGATACTGGGGAACACCGCTTAATATCTGGGTGTGTGAATGCGGACACATGCATTCAATCGGCTCAATTGCAGAGCTTAAGGAGCTTTCCGATAACTGCCCCGATGAAATTGAGCTTCACCGCCCATATATCGATGCAGTAACAATCAAGTGTTCTGAGTGCGGAAAGGAAATGCATCGCACAAGCGAGGTTATTGACTGTTGGTTTGACTCAGGCTCAATGCCCTTTGCACAGTGGCACTATCCCTTTGAAAATAAGGAAATTTTCGAAGAAACCTTCCCCGCAAACTTCATCAGTGAAGCTGTTGACCAGACACGCGGTTGGTTCTATTCACTTCTTGCAATTTCAACACTTATCTTTAATAAAGCACCTTACGAAAACGTAATCGTACTCGGACACGTTCAGGACGAAAACGGACAGAAGATGTCAAAATCCAAAGGTAACGCAGTTGACCCGTTCGACGCTCTCGAACGCCACGGTGCCGATGCAATCCGTTGGTACTTCTACGAAAACAGTGCCCCGTGGCTTCCCAACAGATTCCATGCAGGCGCAGTTGACGAGGGACAGCGCAAATTTATGGGTACACTCTGGAATACCTATGCATTCTTCGTTCTTTACGCTAATATTGACGAGTTTGATGCATCAAAGTATTCGCTCGAATACGACAAGCTTTCAGTTATGGATAAGTGGCTTATGTCAAAGCTTAATTCGCTTATCAAAACTGTTGATAATTTACTTGAAAACTACAAAATTACAGAAAGTGCACGTGCAATTCAGGAATTTACCGACGAACTCAGTAACTGGTATGTTCGCCGCAGCCGTGAACGCTTCTGGGGTAAGGAAATGACTCAGGATAAAATCAATGCCTATATGTCTCTTTACACTGCCCTTGTAGAGCTTGCTAAGCTTTCTGCTCCGCTCATTCCGTTTATGGCTGAGGAAATTTACCTTAACCTTGTTGGCTCGATAGATAAAAATGCTCCCGAAAGTGTGCATCTTTGTGATTACCCCGTATATGATGAGAGTAAGATTGACAAAGAGCTTGAAAAGAATATGGAAGAGCTTCTTGATATCGTAGTCTTGGGCAGAGCTGCAAGAAATGCATCCTCAATCAAAAACCGTCAGCCAATAGGCAAAATGTATGTAAAGGCAGAAAGCGCTCTCCCCGAATACTTTACAGAGATTATTGCCGACGAGCTTAACGTAAAGAATGTTGAATTTACAGATAATGTGCGTGAATGTACAACCTACAGCTTCAAGCCTCAGCTTAAGACAGTTGGACCCAAGTACGGAAAGTTCCTCGGTGTAATCCGTGAAACACTTGCAAATCTTGACGGCAACAAGGCTATGGATGAGCTTAACGAAAGCGGAAGCATCAAATTTGATGCAGATGGTACGGAAATTGTTCTTACCAAGGATGACCTTCTCATTGATGCTGCTCAGGTTGAAGGCTTTGCATCTGAGAGCGATTTCGGCATCACGGTTGTGCTTGATATCCGCCTTACCGATGAGCTTATAGAGGAAGGCTTTGTGCGTGAAATTATCAGTAAGCTTCAGACAATGCGTAAGGAAAGCGGTTTTGAAGTTATGGATAACATCAAGGTTTACGTTCGCGGTAACGAAAAAATTGAAAATATCATAGACAGAAATGCCGAGGAAATCAAAAACGATGTTCTCGCTGTGGAAATTCTCAGAGGTGCAGATTGCACCGCTTATAAAGAATGGAATATTAACGGTGAAAAGGTCCAACTCGGTGTAGAAAAACTATAAAATTTGCAGGAAATTCGTTTTGGCCACCACCAAACAAGGAAGTATTGTCCTAAAAATCGTCTTTTTGACGAATTTCTGCGTTGAAAAACGCCCATATCCGTCAGGATTATGTGCGTTTTTCGCCTTGAACTTCATTCAAAAATTTCAATTTTAGGATGCAATGCAGTTTTGAATATCAGATTTTTATATTTAGACAAAGAACAAAAAGTCCGGAGATACTTTCG
>JAZNOC010000084.1:0-10809 GCA_045580605.1 Clostridia bacterium
TTAAATTAAAATATTTCACAAAACGAAAGGATAAAATAATATGATTTCAGCAGGCGATTTTAGAAACGGTGTTACATTTGAATACGACGGCGGTGTTTACCAGATAATTGAATTCCAGCACGTTAAGCCGGGTAAGGGTGCAGCATTCGTAAGAACAAAGATTAAAAACGTTATCTCAGGCGGCGTTGTTGAAAAGACTTTCAGCCCCACAGATAAAATGCCTAAGGCACACATCGAGCGCAAGGATATGGAGTATCTCTACAACGATGGCGACCTTTACTACTTTATGGATCCTGAAAGCTACGAACAGCTTCCTGTAAGTGCGGACCAGGTTGGCGATGCTCTCAAGTTCGTTAAGGAAAATATGCAGGTTAAAATTCTTTCCTTCAAGGGAAATATCTTCGGTATTGAGCCTCCGAACTTTGTTGAGCTTACTATTACAGAAACTGAGCCCGGATTTGCAGGAAACACCGCAACAGGTGCTACAAAACCTGCAACACTTGAAACAGGTGCAACTGTTATGGTTCCGCTTTTCATTGACAATGGCGAGGTAATTAAAGTTGATACCCGTACAGGAGAATACATGGGCAGAGCATAATTAAGGAGGATAATTATGAGTTATTTAACAGAAAAAATGTCTTACATCAGAGGTCTTGCAGAAGGTCTTGAAATTGATGAAACTACAAAAGAAGGCAAGCTTCTTCTTGCAATGGTAGAAGCACTTTCAGATACAGCTGACGAAATTGCAGGCATCAGCGAGCTTCAGGAAGAGATTTCTCTTCAGCTCGACGAGGTTGACGAAGACCTTGATGCTCTTGAAGGCTTCGTTTATGATGACGAAGACGATTTCGACGATTACGAGGATGAGGATGAATTTGTTGTTGAGTGCCCTAACTGCAACGACACAATCTATCTTGATGCTGACCTTCTTGAAAACTGCGATGACAAGATTACTTGCCCTTCTTGCGGTGAAGAAATTGAGCTTGAATTTGACTGTGATTGTGAAAATTGCAGCGAGTGCGAGAAATAATTTTTTCTCGCAAAATCTGTCATACCTTTTCTTGGGGTATGACAGATTTTAATATCTAAAGACATAATGAACGGGATTGATTTTATGAAAAGAACAACGATAAAACAGCTTTATCGCACGCCCTCTCTTCAAAACGGAGAAAAGGTGCGTGTTGCGGGATGGATTCGCTCTATCCGTGCCAATAATAATATAGGCTTTGTTTCGATAAACGACGGTAGCTTTTTTGAGAGCCTTCAAGTAGTTATCGAAAAGGACAAGCTCGATGTTTATGATAAGATTGCATCGCTCAACGTTGGCAGCGCAGTTTACTTTGAGGGTACAACGGTTGCAACACCAGATGCAAAGCAGCCCTTTGAACTTCATGCGGAATCTGCTGAAATTGAGGGCGAGTCAACACCAGATTACCCGCTTCAGAAAAAGCGTCATTCTTATGAATATTTGCGTACTATCGCACACCTTCGTCCGAGAACAAATACATTTTCTGCAGTTTTCCGTGTGAGAAGTATTCTCGCTTATGCTATACATTCTTTCTTTAACGAAAGAGGTTTTGTGTATGTTCACACACCGCTTATTACATCGAGCGACTGTGAGGGTGCAGGTGAAATGTTCAGAGTAACTACTCTCGATATGAATAACCCTCCCAGAAACGAAGACGGCAGCATTGATTTTTCACAGGACTTCTTTGGCAAGAGTACAAACCTTACCGTAAGCGGTCAGCTCAATGTTGAAACACACGCAATGGCACTTGGCGGCGTTTACACATTTGGACCTACTTTCCGTGCTGAGAAGAGTAACACTCCCCGCCACGGTGCTGAATTCTGGATGGTTGAGCCTGAGGTTGCTTTTGCAGACCTTAATGATATAGCTGAGCTTTCTGAGGATATGCTCAAATATATCATTAAATATGTTCTTGAAAATGCTCCCGAGGAGATGGAGTTCTTCAACAAATTTATTGACACAACACTTCTTGACAGACTTAACGGTGTTCTTAACTCTGAATTCGGAAGGGTTACTTATACTGAGGCTATTGAGCTTCTTAAAAATAGCGGCGAGAAGTTTGAATATCCTGTAGAGTGGGGCATTGACCTCCAGACAGAGCATGAGCGTTACCTCACCGAAAAGATTTTCAAACGCCCCGTGTTTGTAATGGATTATCCAAAGGACATAAAGGCATTTTACATGCGTATGAACGATGACGGGAAAACAGTTGCCGCTATGGACTGTCTTGTTCCGGGCGTTGGCGAAATCATTGGAGGCAGTCAGCGTGAAGAAAGACTTGAGCTTCTTGAAGACAGAATGAAAGAGCTTGGTCTTGACCCCAAGGATTACTGGTGGTACCTTGACCTTCGCCGTTATGGCAGCGCTAAGCACGCAGGTTACGGTCTCGGCTTTGAGAGAGCACTTATGTATATCACAGGCATGCAAAACATTCGCGATGTTATGAGTTTCCCAAGAACGACTGGGTCGGCTGAATTTTAATGTACTGAGGTGGTTTTATGGCTTCACTCGCATATCTCGTAGTCGGTATACTTATATTCTTTATTTCCTACAAGGAGCTTGGCGTCCCTGCCACTGCTACTTTGTTCGGAATACTTTTGTTAATCTATTTGTGGAAAAGGCGTGCTAAGATTTTAACAAGGCTTGCAAGTCAGTTCTACTTTATCTTCGGCAATGTAAAGATGGGCGGCTTTCTTTACAACCTTGCTTATAAAACGGGCTATATGTCTCCGAACTGCAAAATTTCTTACTCAGCTTACTGCTTGAGGGAAAATATGTTTGAGCTTGGCGAGCAGCTTTTAAATGAGGTAATAAGCTCAAGGCGTTCTGCCGCTCCCGAAAAGCTTAACGCAAAGCATAACCTTGCGATACTTCTCTGGAAAAAGGGTGATCTTCCCTCTGCTATCAGCTTGATGGAGGTTGTACATAAGCAGCAGTTTAACACACCTACATACGCATCGCTGGGCGTTTTGTACATCCAGGACGCAAAGAAAACGGGTGAATATGAAAAGCATCTGCCGTTTATGCTTGAGGCTTATGAGTATAACGATGCAGACAAAACCATTTGCGACAACCTTGGCGAGCTTTATATTTTGATGAATGAGCTTGAAAAAGCGAAAGAGGTTTACGAAACACTGCTCACAACAAACTTTATTACGCCCGTTCCCTACTACAATTATGCGCGTGTGCTTATAGCGCTTGGAGATAATGAGGGTGCTAAAGTTCAGCTCCAAAAAGCACTTAACTGCAAGTTTACAAGCGTTATTACTATAACGAAAGAAGACGTGCAGAAGGCACTTCAGCAATGTTAAAAATGCCCAGAACGCAAAAGGCGACTAATATTTATATAGTAATTAGTTGCAGAAATATTTAGATTATCTATTTTGGTTGAAAAATCTCACAAAGTGAGATTTTTCTTTTTATATGCCTTTTGCTACGAACAAACCTCGCCTCTCGATGTGCAAACGTACACCTTCGGGTAACCCAAGAAGCCTGATGGCTTCTTGGCTCAGTTTGTCCGTTCTGAGCGTTTTTCCCTATTCCTCAAGAAAAAAGGGCTGTAAAAAAACAATTGTTTTTTTACAGCCCTTTTGCTTTGTTTTATATTCTCATTGTTATACCATTTGCAGTAAGGTTAGCAATTATCTTATCAATATGCTGCTGAACCTCTTCCATAGCAAGTGTTCTTTCAGGCGATGAGAATGAAAATCTCACTGTTATCGATTCTACGCCGTCGAGCGAGTAGGTATCAACAAGCTTAACCGATGTAAGCTCTGAGATGTCTTCTTTCTTCCACGCTGACTCAATCTCAAAATACTTCTTGCCATTTGTGATGAGCGACAAATCGTAATCCATACCGGGGAATTTGCTCGGCTCATCATACGCAAGAGCCTGAGCCTCTACAAGAGCAAAATCGTCAATGTCAATCTCAACACAAACTGCTGCACAGTTTTTATCAAGCTTTGCAAGATTTGACGGATGGAGAGTGCACAAAACACCAAATTCTTTTCCGTCAATGGAAATCTTTGATGTATTCTTGGGATGCTGCCAATTATGCTTTGGTGCAATGCGCTCAAAGCTTACTTCACTGTGTCTTATCTGAGATGCAATGTACTTTATAATTTCAACTGCTTTGAAGTAGAGAGTTTTTTCTGTTTCTGACTTTGAGAAAAGTACAAAACCAAGGCGGCGGCGTTCGTTACAAAGCTTTTCCTCGTTAACGCCGTCAACAACTCTGCCAAGCTCGAAAATACCAAAGGTCTGCGCAAACTGCTTGTTGTCATAAGCATAACCCAAAAGGGTCGGAAGCATTGAATTTCTAAGCGTTCCATTTTCAGGCGTTGCACTGTTTAAAATGGTAACATTTTCTTCAATATCGATGCCGAGCTTCTTGCACTTAGCGCTGTCGCACCAGATGTATGAATGTACCTCGTGGAGTTTATAACGCTGGACAAGTATATCCTTTATGATTTCGCTATCTGTTTTGATAACAGTATCTCTCACAGGTGTAAGAGCACTCTTTGTTGTTGTAATCTGGAAGTTATCATATCCGTAAATACGTGTGATTTCCTCAATGATATCAGCCTTGATGGTAACATCCTTTGTTGCACGCCATGAGGGCACCTTAACATCAAACACATCGCCGGTGAGGCTTACTTCAAAACCAAGGTTTTTCAGTGTTGCGAGAATCTGACTGTCGGGAATGTCGATCCCTGTATAACGGTCAACGTAAGCTTTATTAAATGAAAGCTCTATTTCGTCGTACTTATTTACATATTCGTCCGTAAGCTGAGATGAAACCTTTGCCCCCTCGTCAATTTCCTCAAGAAGCTTTACAAAACGCTTGATTGCATCGACAGTTATTTCAGGGTCAAGAATTTTTTCGTAACGCATACTTGCATCGGTACGAAGACCAATTTTTGAAGACGACTTTCTTACACTTACGCCGTCAAAGTTTGCAGATTCAAGCACAACCGAGCTTGTATTTTCAACAATTTCAGAATCAAGTCCTCCCATTATACCTGCAATTGCAACGGGCTCGTTATTATTGTAGATAAGAAGTGTATCGGTATCGATATCACGCTCAGCACCGTCAAGGGTAGTAAACTTTAAGTTTTCCTCAGGTGTGCCCACCTTGATGCTGTCAACCTTGCTTGCATCGAAAGCGTGCATCGGCTGGCCAAGCTCAAGCATAATGTAGTTGGTGAGGTCAGCAAGCAAATTGATTGCACGCATTCCGCAGTAATAAAGACGAATCTTCATATTTACGGGGCTTTCGTTTTTGCTGATGTTTGAAATCTGCAGGCAGGAATATCTGTATACCAAATCTGCACGGGTAATTTTTACATCGATTTTATTGTCGCCGTCATAAACGGGCTCTGCAAGAGAAAGAGGCTTTAAGGGCTTATTTGTAAGTGCCGCAAATTCGCGTGCTATACCGTAGTGGCCCCAAAGGTCAGGTCTGTTTGTAAGTGATTTGTTATCAACCTCAAAAACAATGTCTTCTATATCATAGATGCTCTTAAGGTCAGTACCATTTTTAAGAGAGGGGTCAAGAATCATAATACCGCTATGGTCATCGCTGATACCAAGCTCTGCCTCTGAGCAGCACATACCCTCGGACTCAAAGCCTGCAACCTTGCACTTTTTAATCTCGCCCTCGGGCACTCTGCCGCCTGCCTTTACAAATGCTACCTTAACGCCAAGTGCCGCATTGGGTGCACCGCAAACGCAGTCATAAAGTCTGTCGCCGCCGTCAACCTTAAGTATATGAAGTTTTTTGGAATCGGGATGCTTTTCAAACGAAACAATCTCGCCTACAACCACATTTTGTAAATCTTTTCCCTTATGGAAAATATCTTCGACCTCTGCAGTGGAAAGAGTAAACTTGTGTATAAGCTTTTCTATATCTTCGCCTGCAAGGTCAACGTATTCTTTTATCCAATTCATTGAAACAAGCATTGTTTTGCCTCCTTATTCGTTTTCAAACTGTGATAATGACTTAAGACTTCCGCTGTTGAACATACGGATGTCCTTGATGCCATACTTCATCATCGCAAGTCTTGTAAGACCAAGACCAAATGCAAAGCCCGTGTATTCCTCGGGGTCGATACCGCCGTGTTTGAGCACATTGGGATGTATCATACCGCAGGGGCAAAGCTCAAGCCAGCCTGAGTTCTTGCATGACGGGCATCCGTCGCCACCACAGATAAGGCACTGAATGTCAAGTTCAAAGCCCGGCTCCACGAACGGGAAAAATCCCGGACGAAGTCTTACATTAACATCTTTTCTGAAAACCTCAGAAAGCATTGTCTTCATAAAGTAAATAAGGTTTGATATAGAAATATCCTTATCAATCATAATACCTTCCATCTGGAAGAAGGTGTTTTCGTGGCACGCATCGGTAGACTCGTTACGAAAGCATCTGCCGGGGAAAATAGCACGAAGCGGAGCGCCATACTTACGCATAATTGCGTTCTGAGCCGCAGAGGTGTGCGTCTTCAAAAGCTGATTTTCCGTGCTGAGATAGTAGGTATCCTGCATATCACGGGCGGGATGATGCTTCGGGATATTAAGAGCCTCGAAGCAATGGTAATCATCAACAATTTCATTGTAATCCTCAATTGCAAAGCCCATTCCACGGAAAATTCTTTCCAAATCACGCTGAACGAGAGTGATTGGATGATAAGAGCCTTTCTCAATATCTATCGGGAGCGACTCGTCATACTGCTCGGCAGAGTCGATAATTCTTTGCTGCTCAGCCTTGACAATTTCTTCCCTTTTTTCTGAAATAGCCGCTTCTATCTCCTGCTTTAAAACGTTAACAACACGACCGAATTCCTTTTTTTCCTCATTGGGAACATTTTTAAGCTCGCCCATGAGTGCGGCAATATGTCCTTTCTTGCCGAGGAACTCAATCCTTAATTCCTCAATCTGGTTGGAAGCGTTCAACGTTTTTATTTTTTGTTCAAACAATTCCTTGATTTCCTGAGTTTTACTCACTGTATATACCCCCCGTAAAATTTATTAGCAAAATAAAAAATCCCGTCCACAAAGGGACGAGGATATAACTCGCGGTACCACCCTAATTCAAGGCACAAGCCTTGCACTTTTGTTGCTTTTTCGTAGCAAATACGGTCTGCTTAACGCACATGGCTTTTCGCAGACAGCTCCAACGCTGAAATTCACCACAGACCCTTACAAAAATGCTTACAGCCGATGACATTTTCTCTCTAAGAAAGGGGCTTCTGTGCCTACTTACACGTTTTCACAGCTTCGCGTATATAATATCATAAAATGCATCATCTTGTCAATAGTTAAAAGGTGTTCTTTTACAAAGGACCAAAGGACTGATTTGAACCTCTTTTTCGTTTTCATAAAATTCCTATCTACACAGGAGGTGAGCAATATTGCTCACCTCCTGTAAAACTTAAAGCCTTGCCACTCCGCTTTTGCGAGCTGCCTCAGCTACTGCTTCTGCGACTGTTTTTCCTATTCTTTCGTCGAATGCTAAGGGAAGGATATACTCCTCGTTAAGCTCTTCATCCCCCACAAGGCTTGCTATCGCATAGGATGCGGCAAGCTGCATTTCATCGTTTATATCGGTTGCACGAACATCAAGTGCCCCTCTGAATATTCCAGGGAATGCAAGCACATTGTTTATCTGATTGGGGTAGTCTGACCTGCCTGTGCCGACTATCCTTGCACCGCCCTCTTTTGCAAGCTCGGGCATAATCTCGGGAACAGGGTTTGCCATCGGGAACACTATTGCACTATCCGCCATAGAAGACACCATTTCCTTAGAAACGATATCAGGTGCGGAAACGCCAATAAGAACATCCGCTCCTACCATAGCATCCTTAAGTTCACCCCTGAGGTGTTCTTTGTTTGTTATAGCTGCGATTTTCTTATGAGCATCGCTTAAGGAGTCGCCTTCCTCGCAGATTATGCCAAAGCGATCGCACATAATAATATTTTTAACTCCAAGTTTCATCAGGTGCATTGCAATTGCAGTTCCTGCTGAACCTGCACCGTTAATTACGCACTTTATTTCATCAATTTTTTTGTCTACAACCTTGAGAGCATTTAAAAGTGCTGCCCCGACAACTATTGCGGTACCATGCTGGTCATCGTGAAATACGGGGATATCACATATTTCTTTTAGTCTTCTTTCTATTTCGAAGCACCTCGGTGCTGCGATATCCTCAAGATTTATTCCGCCAAAGCTTCCTGAAAGAAGGTAGATTGTCCTTACAAGCTCATCAACATCCTGCGTTTTTATGCAGAGCGGGAATGCATCTACATCAGCAAATTCCTTAAAAAGAGCACATTTACCCTCCATCACGGGCATACCTGCTTCGGGGCCGATATCGCCAAGACCGAGTACTGCTGACCCGTCGGTTATAACTGCAACGAGGTTGTGCCTTCTTGTAAGCTCGTAGGATTTATTTATATCTTTCTGGATTTCGAGGCACGGCTGTGCAACGCCGGGAGTATATGCAAGAGAGAGCTGCTCCTTATCCTTTATAGCAGTTCTTGAAACTACCTCAATTTTGCCCTGCCACTCTTTATGTTTTTTTACTGCTTCTGTCTTAATATCCATATATTTCTTCCTTTCATCAAACACTTCTGAAGCCCTTACCTATTATCTCACTGCTTGTAGTTACGATAATAAATGCGTGAGGGTCTACCCGCCTTATTTCATCACGCAGCCTGATTGCCTCCATACGCTTGCATACAGTATGTATCATCGTTTTTTCCTTTTTGGTATATTCACCAATTACCGAATTGACCGTTACACCGTGATGCAGTGTTTTCATGATATATTCAGATATTTCCTCGTGTTTGTCCGTAATAACAACAAAGTATTTACAGGTGTTTAAGTTTTCTATAACTGCATCTACGATGAATGCCTTTGAAAAAAGCCCCAAAAGCGAAAACAACCCCGCTACTGCGCCATATACAAAAAACGAACTCACTGCAACTATAAAATCTGCAACAAGGAGTGATTTACCAACATCAATAGATGTGTACTTCTTTAAAATCAATGCCACAACATCGGTGCCGCCTGCCGAAGCATTACTGTTAAATATAAGAGCAGCGCCGATAGATGTTAGAAGCATCGCATAAACAAGCTCCAAAAGCGGCTCATCAGACAGCGGCTTTGAAAGCGGGCAGACAATTTCCAAAACAAAGGTAATTGCGGAGTAAAGCATACTGCAATAAAATGTTTTAAGCCCGTTTTCTGTTCCCAGTATTATAAATCCTAAAACGAACAACACTATGTTCAAAATCCAGATCCACGCACCCGCAGTAATTGGTGTGAGCGGAGCAAGAATCGTAGCGACACCCGTTACGCCGCCCGTTACAAAGCCATTGGGGATTTTAAAAAAGTATACCCCGAAGGCAAGAAGCACGCATCCAAGCGTCATCATAAAAAAGCTATTAAATTTTTTCATCGTAGCACCTCATTTTAAAGCTGACTTAATGCCAGCCGACTTAAAAATCGGCTGGCATATACACCTACTATATTATTTTAATGAAATCAGTTCATTTTTCATTTCTTCAGTCATTGGGTTGCCGTATTCGCAAACCTCGTAAGCCTCGGCAAAACGAACCTTGCTTCCGATTTCCTCACCATAAGTTTCGATAAGCTCTTTTCTGAAGCGTGCAGCACTCTTTGCATACTGTACCATACGTCCGCGGCCTGCTGCCATTACTTCTTCGTCAGTTGTCTCAGAGGTTATATTCATACCCTTGAGCCACTCAAAGCGAGCCTCTGCACCCTCGGGAACTTCTTCACCGTGAGTATAGGGAAGCCACTCGTAAACCTGACATACGTTAAGGTTTGCTATCTGCATTTTAATATCAATTTCGCTGTCAACATCCACAACAATATCGGGTCTGAAAGGAGGATTTATGAAGTTATCCGCATTGTAAACAATAACCGGCATAAAACGCATTGCAGGTACATCGGGACACTCGTGAGGAACTGTCAAAAGGTATGACGCATCCTGAACAAGCTGACCTGATGCTCTGTGGTCTGCATGGTAATCGTTAGGTCTGTGAGCAATAACCAAATCGGGGTTAAATTTACGTATATAACGGATAAGGCGCTTACGGGTTTTCAAATCTGCAACTAAGTTACAGTCGTCGATGTTCCATACATCGTATGTAATACCAAGAAGCTTTGCAACTGCAGCCGATTCCTTGGCACGTGTTTTTGTTGTCTGCTTGGGGCTCATAATATGATGGCCGCCGCAGCCGTTACACATACTCAAAAACTGAACTGTGTGCCCTTGTTTAATAAGCTTAATAGCAAGACCGCCACGATCAAATTCGTTGTCATCCTGATGTGCACCTATCATTAAAACTCTCATGAAAAACTCTCCTTTAAATATTTGTATTTTTAAGACTACATCTTTTTAGAATGTAAATAATTCCTTTCTCATTTCATCGCTGAGAGCTCTGCCGTATTCGCATATCTCATAAGCTTCGGCAAAACGAACCTTGCTTCCGATTTCCTCACCGTAAGTTTCGATAAGCTCTTTTCTGAAGCGTGCAGCCTGCTTTGCATAGCGTACCATATATCCGCGATCCGCTGCCATTACCTCTTCGTCTGTTGTCTCAGAGGTTATATTCATACCCTTAAGCCATTCAAAACGAGCCTCTGCACCCTCGGGGACTTCTTCACCGTGAGTATAGGGAAGCCACTCGTAAACCTGACATACGTTAAGGTTTGCTATCTGCATTTTAATATCAATTTCGCTGTCAACATCCAC
>JAZNOC010000085.1:0-3984 GCA_045580605.1 Clostridia bacterium
ATCACGCTCGCTTTTAGGTGAAGACGGAGTTGTGCTTTATCTTGACGAGATTCAGAATTTTAACAAAAAACAGCAGCAGTCGCTTCTTGAATGTATAGAGGATGGCAGCGTTACGCTTATTGCATCTACTACCGAAAACCCGTATTTTTATATATACAACGCTATCCTTTCACGCTCTACTGTGTTTGAATTTACACAGGTAGGTGTAGAGGAAATAAAAAAGGCGATAGAGCGTGCAGTGGGCGTTTTGTCAAATGATTATCAGCTGACAATTGAAGAAGATGCCACTATGCACATTGCATCGGCGGCGTGCGGAGATGTAAGAAAAGCTCTTAACTCCCTTGAGGTTGCAGTTATGGCGGCAAAGCCCGACGAAAAAGGCGTAATAAAAATTGATTTAGCGCTTGCCGAAGCTGTAACGATGAAAAAGGCATTTCGCCACGACCGAGACGGAGATAGTCATTACGATGTTTTAAGTGCACTTCAAAAATCGGTGCGGGGAAGCGACCCCGATGCCGCACTTCACTATATGGCGCGTCTTGTCGAAGCAGGCGATTTGCAAAGTATTTGCCGCAGAATTCTTGTTATGGCTGCAGAGGATGTAGGGCTTGCATATCCGCAGGCGATAGTAATAACAAAAGCGTGCGTTGATGCTGCACTTCAACTTGGCTTTCCAGAGGCTCGTATTCCGCTTGCTGAGGCGGTTATCATGCTTGCAACTGCACCAAAGTCAAACAGTGTTATATGTGCGATAGATGATGCAATTTCAGATATTCAAAGCGGCAATATGGGTGATATCCCGCCGCATTTAAAAGACGCTCACTACAGTGGAGCACAAAAACTTGGACACGGCAGTGGATATAAATATCCGCACAGTTACCCGAATAATTATGTGAAGCAGCAGTACCTTCCTGATACAATAAAGGATAGAAAATACTATGTGGCGGGAAAGAACAAATTGGAAACTCAAACAGAAAAATACTGGAACGAAATAAAAAAGTAATGGATACTATCCATTACTTTTTTAAATACTCTTTTATTTTATCAATATTTTTCATCGCACAGTCGTAACCCGTTTTGTAGATTTTTTCAATCATTTCGGGACGACGCTCGGTGCGCTTCCAACCATCTGTATCGTCGGGAGCAAGGATAAATATTTTGCCTTGCTTTTCAAGCTCGAGTGCATAAGCGTGGCTGTCGTTATAAATCTGGGTACGACGGCCGAGTGTATCTGCAAAATCGGGATATTTTCTGTAAATCTTGCGGCAGAACTCGAGTGCCGATTCTTCCTCTTTTACATAATCACGGGGACGGGTAAGAATTACAATAACCTTATCACATCCGTCAGAAATTGCTTTAACAAAGGGGATAGGGTCTGTTATACCACCGTCCATATAGTACGAGCCGTCAACCTTAATCGGCTGAAAAAGAAGCGGAAGCGCACACGTTGCCACAAGTGCTCTCCAACTTTTGTCGCTGCCGTCAACGTTTTTATATTTACATTCGCCCGTGTTAATATCGGTGAGCGTTGCGTAAACCTCAGTGCCCGATTTCTGAAAAGCATCATAATCAAAGGGAAGATGGTTGTTGGGTATTTCATCAAACACGAATTTTATGTTGTACAAGCTCTTGTTAAATGGATTTAAGAGATGCCTTAATCCCATATAACGTTTGTCGGGAAGATATTTTGTGCCGATTATAAAGTTTCTGCCCCTTTGCCCTGATACATAGGAAATGCCGTTAGCAATACCTGCAGAAGAGCCAATTACATAATCTGCTTTAATTGAAAGCTCGTTAAAAGCATCAAGGACGCCTGCCGTAAAGTATGCACGGCTTGCACCTCCCTCGAGGACTATTCCTAACTTCATTTAATATCACTCCTAAAGATGTCTTTTTCTATTTGCTCCTTTAATTCACATATATTGTTAAAAGGTTTTTCATCACGAATAAAGTCAATAAATTCTATGGTGATTTTTTTGCCGTACAGGCACTCGGAAATTGATGGTATATATGTTTCGGTATGGCGTTTTTCTTCATTGAATGTTGGGTTGACTCCAACATTTGTAATTGCGCCATGCCTTTTACCATCAATAGTTACCACTGTTTTGTAAACTGCATTTTTGGGAAGAATTGTACTTTCATCTACAAAAACATTTGCCGTAGGAAAGCCAATCCGACCCCCAAGCTTTTTACCCTCGCAAACCACACCGCTAATGGAAAAATTACGCCCGAGCATTTCGTTTGCACTTTTTATATTCCCCTCGCTTAAAAAGGTGCGTACATTGCTTGAGGAAACACGTAAGCTCCCCTGCATAACGCAATCGGTAACATTTACACTAAAGCCGTATTTTATGCCGAGCTTGGTAAGCAGCGAAGCATCGCCTTTGCCATCTTTTCCGAATTTATAGTCAAATCCGCAGGAGATGTGCTTTGCACCTAGCTTTTTAACAAGGATTTCCTCTATAAATTCCTCTGCGGTCATTGAAAGAAGTTCTCTTTTTAGCTCAAGAGCCACAAGCTTTGCACCAAGTGAGGTTACGATTTTTTTCTTTTCTTCTAAGGAGGTGATATATAAAACCTCATCTTTTGACAAAAGCTCCTGTGGGGAACGGTCAAAGGTAAGAACAATAGGGACCAACCCCATTTTTTTTGAAGAATCCACGCAGTCAGATATTATTTTTTGATGAGCCTTATGCACCCCGTCAAAAAAACCAAGGGCAATACCAGAATAAGCTTTCATCAATAAAACCCCTTTATAAGCTTAAGGCAAAGTCTGCCATTAATCTCTTCACCTCTCGAAAGGGAGATGAATTTACCATTTTCGTCATAAACACGTACAGTTTTGTATTCGCAAACTCCGTTATAATAAATGGGTACGCCGTTTTTTACGCGGTCAGCCCTTTTTTTGTCAAGGTAAATAGCGTCAAGGTGCTCAAACATTTTATCCACGGGTATAATAACGCTTTCCACCTGACCGCTTTCAGAAATGGAGTTGAGCTTTTCAGGCGAAATTGAATCCTTAAGTTCAAACATCCCGCACTTTGTACGGAGAAGACTGCTTATACAACCGCCGCAACCGAGCTTTTCTCCTATATCAAAGGCAAGCGTGCGTATATATGTACCCTTACTGCAGTGCACGTCAATTACAATTTCGGGTAGGTTTATCGAAACTATATCAATAGAGTATATTGTTATCTTCCTAGCTTTTCGCTCAACCTCAATACCCTGGCGAGCCAAATCGTAAAGACGTTGACCATTTATTGAAATAGCACTGTACATCGGCGGAATTTGCTCGATTTCGCCAACAAAGCTGTTTACGGCTTCCCTTATCTGTTCTTCTGTACAATTTACTTCGTTTACAGATAAAATTTCACCCGCCATATCCTGCGTATCCGTTACTGTGCCAAGCCTTACAGTCGCACGGTAGCTTTTATCATCGGCAGTTAAAAACTCAGCCGCACGTGTGGCTGAACCAATAAGCAACGGAAGAACACCGCCTGCCTCAGGGTCAAGAGTTCCCGTGTGGCCGATTTTTTTCATACCGAGTGCATGACGGGCAATGCTTACACATTTGTGCGAGGAAATGCCCGTTGGTTTATTCATAACAATTATTCCGTTAAAGTTGTTCATAGCTTAAGTAATTCCTCTACAAGAAGTTCTTCTGCCTTATCTATTGTTACATCGTGGAATGTGCAACCTGCAGCCTTTTTATGCCCGCCGCCGCCAAACTTGCGTGCAACGGCTTCAACATCAAAATCGCCCGAAGCCCGTAGACTTACACGTACAATTCCATCAGGCTGTTCTGTGAGAAAAGCACTGAGCACAACTCCGTCAAGCGTTCTCGGAATTTGAGCAAGCCCCTCGGTGTCCGCTTTAACGGCATTATACTTTTTCATAACCTCATCAGTTATTTTTGCCGTTGCAATCTTTCCGTCCTTATAAACATTGATGGACATTATTGCCTCTGCCTGCAGTTTAAGCTTT
>JAZNOC010000086.1:0-2329 GCA_045580605.1 Clostridia bacterium
GGTCTCCTAATTTTAAAAAATGTTTCATTATAAAGCACACTCCTCTTTTATTATTTCAAGTGCAGCATCAAGCTGCGAATACTCAATATTAAGCGGTGGAAGAAGCCTGAGTTTTTCCTTTGCAGTCAGTACAAGTACGCCCTTGTTAAAGCAACCAAGTGCTATGTCTTTAGCGTCTTTTTCTGTTTCTATTCCAAGCATAAGTCCCATACCGCTGACCGATTTTATTCCTGACGCATTTTTAAGTGAATTTTTTATGTACTCACTTTTTTTGATGACGTCATCTAAAAATTCATCAGTAAGTCTGGATAAAATACTCAGTGCACCGGCACAGCAAACCGGGTTTCCACCAAATGTTGAGCCATTCATTCCGGGGGAGAAAATGTTTTTAACTTTTTCTCCAAGCATTGTAACGCCAATCGGAAGTCCGCCGCCAAGTCCCTTTGCGGTTGTTAAAATATCGGGAACGAAGCCATAGTTCATATAAGCATATAGTTTGCCAGTACGACCGTTGCCTGTCTGTACTTCATCTGCAATTATGAGAAGATTTTCCTTTTTACTGAGAGTTACTATGCAATCAATAAATTCAGGCGTAAGAACGTTGATGCCACCTTCACCCTGAATTGCTTCTATCATAATTGCGGCGCACTTGTTTTCATTTACTGTTTTTATAAGTGCGTTACAATCATTTGCCGGAGTATGAATAAAACCTTTCGTAAGAGGGAGAAAGTCCTTATGAAAAGTTTCCTGACCCGTTGCAGCAAGTGTTGTATTCGTTCTTCCGTGAAAACTGTTTTCAAGGGTAACTATTGTATAATAGTCCTTTCCTTTATTTAATTCTCCGTATTTACGTGCGACCTTAATTGCACATTCGTTTGCCTCTGCACCTGAATTTGAAAAGAAAACTTTCTTAAGACCGGTTTTCTCGCAAAGCATCTGTGCAAGACTTGCGCACGGATCGCTGTAATAGTAGTTTGAAATGTGTGCATATTTATTCAACTGGCTTTCTACAGCGGCTATCCATTCGCTATCGCAAATACCGAAGGTATTAACAGCTATTCCGCTGCCAAGGTCAATATATTTTTTATCATTTACATCTACGATTTCTGCACCTTTACCATATTTTACGGCAAGTGGATATCTTCCGTAGGTATTTGCTACGTATTTTTTATCTTTTTCAATTATGTTCATAAATTATCACCTGACACGAACATTGTGCCTATACCTTCGTTTGTGAGTATTTCGATAAGTATTGCATGGGGAATTCGCCCATCAATTATAAATACCTTGCTTACGCCACGCCTGATAGCCTCAATACAGCAATCTACCTTTGGTATCATACCACCTGAGATAATTCCCTGCGCCATTAGCTGCGGGGCTTCACTTACAAGCACTTTAGATATGAGAGTTAACGGATCATTTTTATCGCGAAGTATACCATCTATATCTGTCATTGAAATAAGACATTCTGCCTTAAGTATACCTGCAATTTTTGCTGCGGCAGTATCGGCGTTTATGTTATATACATTACCCTCGTCATCACAGCCGATTGTTGATATAACAGGGATGTAGCCCTTTTCAAGCACATCAAGTATGGGGTCAACATTTATGCTTGTGATTTCACCGACATAGCCAAGTTCCTTATTAAGAAATTCCGCCTCAATCATATGTCCGTCAATACCGCAAAGACCCATAGCTTTTCCGCCTTTGAGTGAAAGAAGGTTCACAAGACTTTTATTAACTTTACCTGCGAGGACCATCTGTACGATATCAATAGTTTCCTCATCGGTTACACGTAGACCGTTGACAAATTTTGTTTCCTTGCCTGTTTTTTCAAGCATAGCGGTAATTTCAGGACCGCCTCCGTGAACCAAGACAACTTTGATACCGATAAGCGATAAAAGAACAATATCTCCCATAACGGCGTCCTTAAGCTCGTCGTTTATCATTGCGTTTCCGCCGTATTTTACAACTACAATTTTGTTGTAATATTTTTGTATGTAGGGAAGTGCGTGAATAAGCACCTCAGCACGCATTGCATTTGTTAAATCTTTATCCATTACATTCACTCCAATCAAGTACGATAGTCTCCATTTATTTTAACATAATCATAAGTAAGGTCGCAACCCCACGCAGCAGAATTGAATTCTCCGTCTTTAAGGTCAACCAAAACGGTTATCTCTCTTTCAAGCAGAATTTCTTTTGCCTTTTCTTCAGAAAAATCGACACCTGCTCCGTTTTCGCAAACCTTTATTACGCCCTTAGGAGATGAGAAGAAAACATCAATTTTATTGACATCAACATCTGCACCACTGTAGCCGATTGCACA
>JAZNOC010000087.1:0-12209 GCA_045580605.1 Clostridia bacterium
TCTTCAGAGCTGACCTTTATATTTTCCTTCGACAAGACCTTTTCTCCCAACATAATATTTATGAAGTTAATTATACAATAAAGAAGCGTAAAAGTCAAAGAAAATAACACTTCTTTTATTATTTTTTATAAATTGGAAAATAATCCTTGACAAAAGCAATCTGCGGTGGTAGATTATTATTAGCACTCAACGAAAGCGAGTGCTAATAACTTGAAAACGAGGTGAGTTTATGGAGCTTTCTGAAAGAAAAAGACTGATTCTTCAGGCAATTATTGAAGATTATATTCAAACGGCGGAGCCCGTAGGCTCACGCAATATCGCAAAAAATCATGACCTTGGGCTTAGTGCCGCAACCATACGAAATGAAATGGCTGACCTTGAGGATATGGGTTATCTTGATAAGCCTCACACCTCAGCGGGAAGAATTCCGTCGGAAATGGGCTACCGCTTTTATGTTGATTCGCTTATGAATCGCTATAGCCTCACTCTTGACGAGATAAACAACCTTCAGCGCAGTATGGACGGCAAATACAATCAGCTTGAAAATGTTATTTCAACAATTTCCGATATTATTACAAAAACGACCAACTACCCTGCCATTATTGAGATGCCGTCGGCAAAAAAGAGCAGGCTTCACAACGTTAAGCTTATGCTTATCGAAAAGGGTGTTGTGTTGATTGTTGTTGTAACCGATACGGGCGTTGTGAAAAACCGTCAGTTAAAGGTTGGTGAGGGCGTCGATTACGACGTGGTTGAGTCCATCTCAAGCTTTTTGTCAAATCAGCTTACGGGCCTTTGTGCTGAGGATTTTACGGCAGCAAGGCTTATGCTTATTTACGAGGCGATGGCACCCTATGGCTCGATACTCAAGTCGGTGATGGAATTTGTTCTTGATTGTCTTGAGGACAGCGCAAACCGCGTATATATCGGCGGTGCGTCAAACATTCTTAATAATCCCGAGTTTGAAAATATAGACCGTGCAAAAAAATTCCTTACCTTTATAGACAGTAAGGAAAACGTTACGAAGATGCTTTCGGGTATGATGGAAGATTCGGGTAGCGAAATCAGCATCAAAATCGGAAGCGAGAACGGTGTTGAGGAAATGAGCGATACCAGTCTTGTTGTGGCAAACTACCGTGTTGGCGACAAGCTGACGGGCAAGATAGGAATTATCGGTCCCAAGCGTATGAACTACGCGAGGGTTGTTTCTTCACTTGAGCTTATAAATGATAAGCTCACGCAAATACTTAATCAGATGCTTTACGGTGATAAATAAAGAGGTGATATAAATGGCAAAGGAAGCAGAAGAAAAGAAAACTCCAGAAACGGAGGAGGCTCAGCAGACCGAGGAAAACGCACAATTGGTTGAACTCGAAAAGCAGCTTGCCGATATGAAGGATAAATATATGAGAACGCTTGCCGAGTACGATAACTACCGCAAGCGCAGCATAAAGGAAAAGGAAAGCATTTATCCCGAGGCAAAAGCGGTTGTTGTGGAAAAGTTTATTCCGCTTATCGATAACTTTGACCGCGCGCTTGAATCGGCAGAAAATAAAGACGCTTTTTACGAGGGCGTTTTGATGGTTAAGAAGCTTTTTGACGAGGTTTTTGAAACGCTTGGCGTTGAAGAAATTAAGGCGGTGGGTGAGACTTTTGACCCCAATCTTCACAATGCAGTGATGCACTGCGAGGACGAAACCGTCGGCGAAAATACTATAGTTGAAGAATTTCAGAAGGGCTACAAAATCGGAGACCGAGTTCTCCGCTACAGTATGGTAAAAGTAGCCAACTAATTAAGTTTTAAATTTTATTTGGAGGTAAATATTATGTCTAAAATTATTGGTATTGACTTAGGTACAACAAACTCCTGCGTTGCAGTTATGGAAAACGGTGAGCCTACCGTTATCGCAAACGCAGAGGGTGCAAGAACAACCCCCTCGGTTGTTGCATTTACAAAAACAGGCGAAAGACTTGTAGGTCAGGTTGCTAAGCGACAGGCGGTAACAAACCCTGACAGAACAGTTATCTCTATCAAGAGAGAAATGGGAACAAACTACAAGGTAAACATTGACGATAAGAGCTATACTCCCCCGGAAATCAGCTCAATGGTGCTTGCAAAGCTTAAAGCTGATGCAGAAAGCTACCTTGGCGAAACAGTTTCACAGGCAGTTATCACAGTTCCTGCATATTTCAGCGATGCACAGCGTCAGGCAACAAAGGACGCAGGTAAAATTGCCGGTCTTGAGGTTCTTCGTATTATAAACGAGCCTACTGCAGCAGCATTTGCTTACGGTATGGATAAGGAAAAGGACCAGAAGGTTATGGTTTATGACCTTGGCGGTGGTACCTTTGACGTATCTATCCTTGATATCGGCGACGGCGTATTTGAAGTTTTGGCTACAAACGGTGATACAAAGCTCGGCGGCGACGACTTTGACGATAAGATTATTGCTTACCTTGTAAGTGAATTCAAAAAGGAAAGCGGCATCGACTTGTCTTCTGATTCAATGGCTATGCAGCGTCTTAAAGAGGCTGCTGAAAAGGCAAAAATTGAGCTTTCAGGCGTTATGACAAGCAACATCAATCTTCCCTTCATCACTGCTGATGCGTCAGGTCCCAAGCATCTTGATGTAACTCTTACAAGAGCAAAATTCAACGAGCTTACTGCTGACCTTATAGAACGCAGTATCATCCCCACAAAGAAGGCACTCGCTGATGCAGGCCTCAGCGCAGGCGAAATTGATAAGGTTCTTATGGTTGGTGGTTCAAGCCGTATCCCTGCAGTTAACGATGCAGTTAAGGCACTTATCGGCAAGGAGCCTCATAAGGGCATCAACCCTGACGAATGTGTTGCTCTCGGTGCAGCAATTCAGGCAGGCGTGCTCGGCGGCGACGTTAAGGACATCGTTCTTCTTGACGTTACTCCCCTTTCTCTCGGTATTGAAACAATGGGTGGCATCTGCACCAAGCTTATCGAAAGAAATACAACAATCCCCACAAAGAAGAGCCAGATTTTCTCAACAGCAGCAGATAATCAAACAAGTGTTGACATTCACGTGCTTCAGGGTGAGCGTGAAATGGCTAAAGATAATAAAACACTCGGCAACTTCATGCTTTCAGGTATTGCACCTGCTCCCCGTGGAGTTCCGCAGATTGAGGTTACCTTTGATATCGACGCAAACGGTATCGTAAATGTAAGCGCAAAGGACCTCGGCACAGGTCAGGAGCAGAAGATTACAATTACTGCTTCTTCAAACCTCAGCGACGAGGATATTGACAAGGCAATCAAGGAAGCTGAGCAGTACGCAGAGGAAGACAAAAAGCGTAAGGAAGGCATCGACGCAAGAAACAACGCAGACCAGCTCGTATATCAGAGCGAAAAGGCACTTTCTGAGCTTGGCGACAAGGTTGACGCAAATGATAAATCAGCTATTGAGGCTGAAATCAACAAGGTTAAGGAAGCACTTAAGACTGACGACACAGACCTTATAAAGAATTCCACAGAAGAGCTTCAGAAAAAGTTCTACGAAATCAGCGCAAAACTTTATCAGCAGCAGGCACCTCAGGGGGAAGGCCCAGCACAGGACGCAAATGCTGACAATGTGTATGATGCGGACTTTACCGATAACACCGAAAACTAATCGCTTTTAGGGGAGGTTTTTCCTCCCCTAATTTGAGCATTTGGAGAGTATTTTATGGCAGATAAAAGAGATTATTACGAGGTCCTGGGCGTTTCCAAAGACGCCTCGGACGATGAAATTAAAAAAGCATACAGAAAGCTCGCAAAAAAATATCATCCCGACTTGAACAAGGATAATCCCGAAGCGGCAGAAAAGTTCAAGGAAGCGGCTGAAGCCTACGGTGTTCTTTCCGACAGCGAGAAAAAGAGCCGTTATGACCAGTTCGGCCACGCAGGCGTTGACGGAAACGGTTTTGGCAGCGGCGGTAGTGGCTTCAGCGGATTTGACGGCTTCGATATGGGTGATATTTTCAGCAGCTTTTTCGGCGGTGGCTTTGGCGGCTCAAGCCGCAGGAATGGTCCCGTAAAGGGAAGAAATATTCAGCAGGCAGTTGAGCTTACCTTTGAAGAGGCTGCATTCGGCTGCAAAAAGGAGATTACCCTCATCCGTATGGAAAGCTGCCCCGAATGTAGCGGCAGCGGTGCTAAGAAAGGTACTTCTCCCGTAACTTGCGGTCAGTGTAATGGTACAGGACAGATGCGCAGTGTTCAACACACTCCGTTTGGTCAGTTTGCTTCGACAACCACTTGTAATAAGTGTGGTGGCAATGGCACGATTATAACCACCCCGTGTGAGCACTGTAATGGCTCAGGCAAAGTCAGGAAAACACGCAAGCTTGAGGTAAATATCCCGCAGGGTATCGACCACGGGCAGTCGGTTTCAGTTCGCGGTCAGGGCGAGGCAGGCAGCAAGGGCGGCCCCGCAGGAGATCTTGTAATCACTATCTATATCAAGAAAAACCCCGTGTTCACCCGTGAGGGTACGACCGTATATGTGGATGTGCCGATTACCTTTGTTCAGGCAGCGCTTGGTTGCGAGATTGAAATTCCCACAATCGACGGTGCAGTTACTCAGCGAATTCCCGAGGCTACTCAGCACGGCACAAAATTCCGCCTTAAAGGCAAGGGTATCCCCTCCCTCAGAGGTAACTCCCGTGGCGACCAGATTGTGCGTGTGATTGTTGAAATCCCGCGCAGCTTAAGCTCACGCCAGCGTGAAATTCTTGAGGAGTTTGCTAAAGAGAGCAACGAAAAGAATTACAATCAACGCAAAAAATTTACCGATAAAATCAAAGATTATTTTAAATAAGAGGGATGTTTATGCAGTGGCTTGCGGTAAGCATTTACACAACACGAAATGCTATAGATGCGCTGTGCTCACGCCTTACGGATTTGGGCATAGCAGGCTTCGAAATTGAGGATAAGGAAGATTTTGAAGAATTTCTTGAAAACAATAAACAGTACTGGGACTATGTAGACGACGAGCTTCGCGAAAAAATGTCGGGCGAAACAAGGGTTAAAATCTACGTGGAAAATAACGAGGACGGGCTTAAAATGCTCGATAGCGTTAAGTCCGATCTATTGGCCTTTAAGAGCCTTGATGAAGATAACGAATTCGGCTCGCTCAGGATTGAGTGCGAGTCCCTTTCCGAAGAGGATTGGGAGAACAACTGGAAACAGTTTTTCAAGCCGATTTATGTTGGCGACAGGCTCGTTATCAAGCCCGAATGGGAAACTATTCCCGATTCAAGCGGAAAGATTGTGTTTAACATCGACCCCGGTATGACCTTTGGCAGCGGTCAGCACGAAACAACACGCCTTTGTGTTGAAAACCTCGACCGCCTTGTCAAAAAAGGAAGCACCGTGCTTGACCTTGGCTGCGGAAGCGGTATTCTTTCGATTATATCGCTTATGCTCGGTGCCGAGAGCGCCCTTGCGATAGACATTGACCCCAACTGCAAAAAGATTGCAATGCAAAATGCAGGGCTAAACGGCATCGGTGAGGATACATACACAGTCTGGGCAGGCAATATCATAACAGACGAAAAGCTTAAGAAAAAAACACGTGCTCAAGGTCCTTTTGATATTGTTGTTGCAAACATCGTGGCGGACGTTATTATCCCGCTTTCAGCACACGTACGTCAGTACATGGCAGAGGACGCCGTTTTTATAGCAAGCGGTATAATTGAGCATCGTTTTGAAGAAGTAAAAAAGGCAATTGAAGACAATGGCTTTGAGATTTTAAACGTGCAGAGAGATAAAGACTGGTACTGCATAGTATCGAGGTAAGGATATGGCAAACTTTTATATTTCAAAATCAATGATAAATGAAAACAAGGCAATTATCACGGGTGATGAGGCAAAGCACATCAGCCGTGTTTTGCGTATGAAAAAGGGAGATGAGGTTACTCTTTGCGACGGCGAGGGTAACTTTTATGACGCAGTTTTGACGGATTTTAACGAAAAGGAAGTTACGGCAGATATTCTTTCTCAAAGAGTAGCCGAAACGGAAGCAAAGGTCAAAATCACGCTTTATCAGGGCGTTCCAAAAAACCCCAAGCTTGAGACAATCGTTCAAAAGGCAGTGGAAATCGGCGTTGTGAAAATTGTCCCCGTTACTACAAAACGTGCAGTCGCAAAGCTTGATAAAAAAGAGAAAATTGACAGACTTCAAAAAATTGCTCTTGAGGCGGCAAAGCAGAGCAAGCGTGGCATTGTTCCAACCGTTTGCCCGTGTATGAGCTTTAAAGACGCCGTAAACGAGGCAAAACAAGCTGAGCTTGCAATCATTCCCTATGAGGAAGAGAGAGAAAATTCACTTAAAGAAGTGCTTACGGGCAAAAAGGCACAGACCGTGTCTATAATGATTGGCCCCGAGGGTGGCTTTGACACGGAAGAGATTGAGCTTGCCCTTGCAAATGGCATAACGCCCGTAACCTTAGGCAAACGTATTCTCCGTACGGAAACCGCAGGCCTTGCCGTTTCTGCTACGGTTTTATATGAATTTGACGAGATGCAATGATATAACATTCACGGGCGGATATCATCCGCCCGTATAAATACCCCATCCGTAGGGGACGATGCCCTCATCGTCCCGCAAAAATTTAAAGGAGGAAATAACATGGCATTATTAAACAAAGCAAACATCTTACTCCCCAACGTAAAAAATATGCAAAAATGGAGCGTCGTTGCGTGCGACCAGTACACGTCGCAGCCTGAATATTGGCAAAGGGTTTCCACTCTTGTAGGGGATGATCCAAGCACGCTTAACCTTGTTTACCCCGAAGCGTTTTTGTCCGAGGGCGACGCTCGTATCAATAAAATAAACGCTACTATGGAAAAATACCTCAACGAAGGCGTTTTCACCGAATATAAGGACTGCTTTATATACGTTGAAAGAGAGCTTTCGGGCGGCAGAGTGCGTAAGGGTCTTATCGGCGCAATCGACCTTGATGAATATGACTTTCACAAGGGTGTTAAATGCCGCATAAGAGCGACCGAGGGCACTGTTCTTGAAAGAATACCCCCTCGTGTAAAAATAAGACAGAATGCTCCGCTTGAGCTTCCTCACGTTATGCTTCTTGTTGATGATAAAAAGAAAACCCTTATTGAAAACATCAAAAAGGGAGAGAAAATCTATGATTTTGAGCTTATGGAAAATGGCGGAAAACTCCGTGGCTACCTTGTAGATGGCGAAAATGCTGATAACTTCTTAAAGGAGTTTGACGTGTTCGCACAAAATGCCGAGGACTCACTCGTTTTTGCTGTTGGCGACGGAAACCATTCGCTTGCTACGGCAAAGCAGTGCTGGGAAAACCTTAAACCTACTCTTTCCGAGAGCGAAAAGGAAAGCCATCCCGCACGTTTCTGCCTTGTTGAGATTGAAAACATCCACGATGATGTGCTTGAGTTTGAACCTATCCATCGAATTGTGTTCGGCGTAGAGCCTGACTCTTTCCTGCAGGCAATGGAAAAAGATATGGCTTGCACGGATGTAAAGGACGGCGCACAGCATATCGTAGCAGTTACAAAGAAAGGCAAAAAGAATTTGTACATACACAATATAACAAGTCCCATCGAGGTCGGCACACTTCAGAAGTATCTCGATTCTAAGGAGTGTGAGGTTGACTACATCCACGGTGCTGACGTTGTTGAAAAGCTCGCAAATGAACAAAATGCGCTGGGATTTCTTCTTCCGAAGCCGAGTAAGAGCGATTTGTTCTCTACAGTAATTGCAGACGGTGCTCTCCCAAGGAAAACGTTCTCCATGGGCGAGGCAAACGAAAAGCGCTTTTATATGGAAGCAAAGAAAATATGATGCAAAAGCGAAAACCTACCAGATTAAAGGATTATGATTATTCCCAAAACGGAGCATATTTTATCACGATATGTGTAAAAGACCGAAAACAATTATTGTCTACAATCGTAGGGGACGATGCCCTCATCGTCCCGAATACAAATTCACCTCACCATTACACCATACGGGCGGATGCCCACATCCGCCCTCAGAATAAATTATCCGAAATCGGGTTATTATGTGATAAATATATCAATAACATAAATATCAAATATGACGACATAACGGTTGATAAATATGTAATAATGCCAAACCACATACATTTGATTATATCCATTCACGGGACGATGAGGGCATCGTCCCCTACGAGAGGTGTTGTGGATGTTATTCGTTCATTAAAAACAATGGTAACAAGGGAAATTGGTTACCCTATCTGGCAACGCTCATACCACGACCATATAATCCGTGGGGAAAATGACTATCAGAAAATTTGGGAATACATAGATACAAACGTTGTTAAATGGAAAGACGATTGTTTTTACAGTGAATAAAGGACATATAAACGGTCATAGCTTTGGCCACCACCAGATAAGGAAGTGTTGTCCTAAAAATCGTCTTTTTGACGAATTTCTGCGTTAAAAAACGCCCATATCCGTCAGGATTATGTGCGTTTTTTGCCTTGAACTTCATTCAAAAATTTCAATTTTAGGATGCAGAGCAGTTTTGAATATCAGATTTTTATATTTAGACAAAGAACAAAAAGTCCGGAGATACTTTCGTATTTCGGACTTTTTTGATGCAGTATAAATTAAAAAGATGGCTTCAAAACCAACACTTCCTTATCTGGTGGTGGCCCTTGCAATGACCGTTTTTGTACCGGTTTTATTTAATATTATCTGTAGGGCAGGGGTTTACTCCTGCCGTAATTCTTTATACAATATGCGGTTTCGGGAGGAGCAAGCCCCTCCCCTACGAATTAATTGGGTAGGATACCCCATATCCGCACGAATTTCGGGACATTCGTGAATGTCCCCTACATTTTTGTTTAATCCCCCACCGTAGGGGACGATGCCCTCATCGTCCCGCAACATGCGCATAACAATGTGTTTAACGGGCGGATGTGGGCATCCGCCCCTACGAGAAATCCACGCAACGAATTGCCCGTATAAATTATTTTACGCAACACAAAAGGCACACCCCTTGGGGTGTGCCTTTTATTAAACTACTATTAGATAGTCAGTTTATTGATTAAGCATTGTATCTGTAAACTACAACGTCAACAATCACGCCATCGTATACACGAACGAATACTTCTGACTGATATGTTACAGACTTGCTGAAGAGTGCAGTACCAGGAGCTTTCTTAGAAATTTCCGGATAATCTGTGCTCTCTGTGAAGTCTACAAGTGTGTAGTTAGCGCCAGATCTCATAGCGATAGGAGCGTTAGCTGCTGCGAATACATAAGTGCTTGTATCGATTGCATCGCCGATAACGAATACCTTGTTTGTTGTGTTAGCCTGATCAAGGACACCGTAACCGTTTGCAATTTCATCAGCAACTGCTGATGCGTAAACTGTATCGATTTCGTTCAAAATAGTATTCTTAGTTGTAGCAGCATCATGAAGAAGTTCGAAGTCATCTACAACGCCTTCTGCTGTTGCGTTAGCAATGAGGATAACGTCACCCTTAGCAAGGCTACCTGCAGCTACACTGTTACCTGCAGAGTCTGCACCTGTGGGGATACCTGCGTCAGCATCGTAAAGAGTATATGCTACTTCTTCGCCTGCCTGGATACCTGTGATAGCGATTGCTGTATCATCATCATACTTAATCTTTCTAACGTTTGTGATGATAACTGCGTCGCCACCCTGGTCAATCTTAGCAGCGAGATCGTAACCAAGGATTACGCCAGGAACCTGATCGTCAGTGTCGAATGCATCAAATGTGTAGCCTTCGCCATCTGCAAAGAATGTGCTTACGCTACCAAGTGTAACGTCGTCAGCTGTTACTTCGTCGCCACTTGTAAGAGTATCATCAAGGCTGAAGATAACGATATCATCGTTAAGTTCCCAACCCTGGTATGTCATTGTTTCAGCATCATACTTCTTAGTATTGTTAGAAGTTGTGTCAACAGCGATTTCTTCAACTCTTGTGATCTTGTCGTCTTTGATTCTAACCTTGAGCATAGCTGCTGCAACGTTATCATATTCAAGCTTAGCTGCAGTACTAAATGCTGACTCAACAGTTCCTTCTGCAGTACCTTCGTTAATAGCAGACTTGCTTGAATCAATTGCGTTAGCAAGGTAAGCTGCTACTTCGAAATCTGCATCTGCATCTTCAACTTCATCGCCAAGCTTGAAGAGCTTAGCCTTTGAAGAAATGTCGTAGATTGCTACTGTGCCATCAGCTGTCATAACCTGAGCTGTGTAAGCATCTGAGATGCCGCCTTCGTAGTCAACAGCGAGAACGAATGCGTAGTCACCAGAAACTGTAGCGTCTGTTTCATTCCAAGCAATCAAACCATCAACGTTAAGGAAGAATGTACCTTCTTCACCGTCAAGGCTCTGGATAGCGTTGTTAACCTGAACATCACCTACACCAGAGAATCCGCTGATGAATGCAGCTGAAAGCTTGTAGTCATCGCCTGCGATTGTAACGTCATCAGTTGTTGTGCTGTAAGACTCAACTTCGCCTACAACAGTCTTAGATGAAACGTAGAGAACGCGGATGTCGCCACCGATAAGAGAGATTTCAGAAACTGTGTCGTTTGCTTCGATAGCCTTTACGTCTGCAAGAGCGCCATCCTTGTAAACTACAACGAGTTCGTCTTCGTCTTCTGTATCGATTTCGTTGAGGTAACCTGTGTAAACATCATAAATCATGATGCCGTCATCATCAGTAACCTTTTCGATAACTGCTTCGTTAGCATAAGCTGTGATTACAATGTAATCAACGAGGTTGTCGTTATCGTTGCTGATAAGTTCAACAATACCACCGTTTGAGATAATGGTAGCGATATCTTCTGTAGAAATTCCAGTTCCAGTTGTAGGAGTAGAATCGCCATCAGCGTTATCGTCATCATCTGCGTTAACAGTAGTAGTAACAGAAGCATAGTTACTGTAAACTTCAGGTGCATTAAGCTTTATATCTGTAGCTTTTCTTGCGCCTTCCTTCTTGTAGCTGATCTGACCTTCTTTGAGATAGTCAGCATCAGCGCTTGTGATAAGCTGGTTAGCGTTGATAACTGTAACTGTGTTTGCGCCCTGCTTTTCAGCCATAGCGTAAACCATCTTACGGCCTGTTTCGTTGTCTGCATGTGCGCCAACGTAAGCAACTACTGTCTTACCAAGAAGGTTGTCAGAGTTAACAAGGCTAGCGTCTACTGTGCCATAGTAAGCAGCGTCATCGTAGATACCGCCGTTGTAGAAGAATCTGTCACCATCAAGTGTTACATACTTAACACCGTCTTTTTCGTAGGTGTTGTTAGCAACTGCAAGAGACAAAGGTGTAGCTTCAACAACTGCTTCTACCTTTTCAACGTCAAGGTACTTAGAAAGAACTGTGTCGTCTGTCTTAGCATACTTGTCGCCGTCTGTACCTGTAGACCAAGAAGTCTGGTCCATAAGCTGAACTTCGAGTGAGTTGTAAACAAGAACTGCGATTGTAGCTCTTGCTGCAGCATCGCCTACACGGCCGTTAGCATTCTTTGTGATGCCTTCTGCTGAAGCGATTGCAAGGTAACCTGTGGGGTAACCACCTCTACCCTGAGCTGCAAGGTCGTAACCAAGAGCTGAAACGATCATCTTAACAGCCTGCTCGTAAGTAACCTTGTCTTCAGGACCGAAGTTACCGTTGCCATAACCGTTGATGATACCCTGAGCCTGAGCTACGTTAACGTAACCTGATGCCCAGTGATCAGCTGCAACGTCGTTAAATACTGTGAAGCCTTTGCTTGATTCAGCCTGTGATTCGTAACCAAGAGTACGGCAGATGATAGCAGCCATCTGAGCTCTTGTTACAGTTTCTTCAGGTCTGAAAGTACCATCTTCGAAACCTGTAAGAATGTTAAGGTTTGAAAGGATACTAACAGCTTCGTCTGTGATTGTTCCAGGTGTAACGTCTGTGTAAGCAAATGTGCTGATAGCACCCATGCTGAGAACCATTACGAACGCAAGAACAACTGCGAGTGTTTTCTTGAGATTCATCATAATAATCTCTTCCTCCTATAAAATAAATTTTTGAAAGAGTGTAGCTTTTACTTTCGGCGACCTCTTTCAAATTCACCAAAAGCTTAATAATAGGGAGAGACCTCCCATTGATTACAATGAGATTATAACACCTTAAAATTACTTCGTCAATAGTACTATTTCAGTTGTAACAAAACTGTAATC
>JAZNOC010000088.1:0-7992 GCA_045580605.1 Clostridia bacterium
TATTGTGCCTCCACGAACTGCGTGAAGTCCAATCTCGTTTTTGCTTCTCTTCTTTCTGCTGCTGTGTCTGTCATAAACATAGTCATTCTGAGTGGGAAGCGACTCGTTTATAGCATCTGCAATAGCAAGTGCTGTCCCGCTTGGAGCATCGATTTTCTGGTTATGGTGCTTTTCTATTATTTCTATATCAAAATTCTGATACAGAAGCGTGGCTGCTTTTTTGGCAAGCTGTATCAAAAGGTTAATGCCAAGAGACATATTTGCACTAAAAAATATAGGTACCGAATTTGATATTTCCTTTAAAAGAGCAATCTGCTCATTGTCAAGCCCTGTTGTTGCAACAACAACAGGTTTGTTGTTTTCCTTTGCATAAGCAAGTGTGCCGGCAAGGGTGGAAGGATGTGAAAAGTCGATTAATACATCGACATCCTCCTGAACTTTTGAAAGAGAGTCATAAACGGGGACACCGTTATTTTCCTGAGTGTTTATATCAACACCGCAAACAACGCTTACCGACGGGTTGTCCTGAGCCATTTTGCATATAACCTGTCCCATCTTTCCGTTTATACCAACCAATAAAATTTTTGTCATTTTTTTCACCATCACTTGTAAAGGGAATTTAAGCCGACTACTGTCGGCTTAAATCGCTTTTATATTATTTTAATAAACCATAATCCTGAAGAGATTTTTTAACTCTCTGAACATTTTCAGCAGACATCTCATAAAGAGGAAGACGAACTGTGCCACCGTTAAATCCGAGCATATTCATAGCCTCTTTAACGGGGATAGGATTGACATCACAGAAAAGCGAGTCAATAAGGTCTATCGCTTCAAGCTGCATTTTTGCGGCATTCTTTATATCGCCTTCAAGGGCATACTTCATCATCTGGTGGCTCTGAAGCGGAGCAACGTTTGCCAAAACAGAAATAGTACCCTTACCGCCCATAGCAACGATAGGAACATTGAGGTCATCGCAACCTGAGTAAAAATCAATTTTGTCGCCACAGAGAGAGAGCATTTTAATAACCTGACTCATATTGCCAGAGGCTTCCTTCATACCTATAATATTCTCATGCTCTGAAAGGGCAAGAAGTGTTTCAGGAGCAATGTTTACACCTGTTCTTCCGGGCACATTGTAAAGAATGACGGGAATATCAACACTGTCTGCCATAGCAGTGTAGTGCTTGATAAGACCACGCTGAGATGTTTTGTTATAGTATGGTGTTACGAGAAGAAGGCCGTCTGCACCTGTTTTTTGTGCTTCCTTAATAAGCTCAATACCGTGGCGGGTATCGTTTGAGCCTGCGCCAGCAATAACGGGGATACGTCCGTCTACCTTTTTAACGATATACTCAATAACCTTTAAATGCTCTTTGTCGTCCATTGTAGATGCTTCGCCCGTTGTACCGCAGGCAATAAGAGCATCGGTTTTGCCTTCAATCTGAAATTCTATTATTTTGCCGAGTGCATCGAAATCTGTAGCACCGTTTTTATCAAACGGGGTGATTATTGCACAACACGAGCCTGTGAAAAGTGGATTTTTTGACATATAAACCCCTCCGATTTTAGTTTTCGTTCATATATTCGATAAGCTTTTTAGCTATTTGCACTGCATTTGCTGCGGCACCCTTACGGATGTTGTCAGCAACAACCCAAAGGTTAACACCGTTTTCAACGCTGAAGTCGCGACGGATTCTTCCAACATAAGTTTCGTTTGAACCAGTTGCATTTATTGCCATTGGGTAAACGTTGTTCTGAGGATCATCCTGAACAACTACACCAGGTGCATTCTTGAGTGCTTCAACAAGCTCAGAAAGTTCAAATGCGTTTTCAAACTCAACGTTAATTGATTCGCTATGACTGTTAAATACAGGAACACGAACTGTTGTTGCAGTGATTTTGATGTCATCTCTGCCAAGAATTTTGCGTGTTTCGTTAACCATCTTCATTTCTTCCTTGGTGTAACCATCGGGAAGGAATGAGTCGATATGGGGAAGACAGTTATTTGCAATGGGGTGCGGGAACTTCTTGGGAGCTTCACCATTAAGACCATCCTTAAGGTCGTTCCAACCACCAAGACCTGCACCTGATACTGCCTGATATGTAGAATAGATTACACGCTTTATTTTGTATTTGTCATCAAGAGGCTTAAGAGCTACCATAGCCTGAATTGTTGAACAGTTGGGATTTGCAATAATACCCTTGTTCTTTTTGATGTCTTCGGGGTTAACCTCAGGAACAACAAGCGGAACCTCCTTATCCATACGCCAAGCGCTTGAGTTGTCGATTACAACGCAACCCTTTGATGCCGCAATGGGTGCAAACTTTTCACTGATTGAACCGCCTGCACTGAAAAGTGCAATATCTATACCTCTGTCAAATGAATTTTCGTTAAGCTCTTCAATTATATATTCTTTACCCATGAAATCAATCTTCTGACCTGCACTGCGTTTTGAGGCGAAGAGATAGTAATTTTCCACGGGAAGTTTTTCCTCTTCAAGTACCTTAAGAAATGTTCTGCCTACCATACCTGTTGCGCCAACAACAGCAACATTTAATTTTTTCATTGTAATCATCCTTTCAAAATTCATGAAAAATATTAAAAATTATCCATCTTAATCTTAGATATTATACCACTTAGAAAGTGATGTGTCAATTTATTTAAGGATAAAGAATTAAAAAAAATATAAGTTTTTTATAAAATATACTAAAAAATAAAGGAATAGAAGAATTTTCGTCGAAAAAACATATTAGGGTTTTTATTGAAAGGACTGATTTTGTATGAGAGTGCGTAAAATAATATTTTCAACGCTTTTTATAATTCTATTATTTGCGTCTGCATCTTATGCTTACGAATACAAAAGTGAAGTGCGCGTAGGGCTTAAATACGGAAGCAGTGTGGGACACTCATTCACGGTTTCCTCGCCTTCCGGGCTAAACGTATATAACGCCGTAAGTGGCGAGATTTTATACACTTCCGGATTAAATGAGAGTGTGTACATAGAAATGGGTTCGACCGGATTTTCAGGGGGAGACAAATTTGTTGCAGAAATGACTCCGAAGATATCTATTCAATCGCCAGACGCAATGGTTTCGCTCGATGGTGTTAAATACAGAGGATACATACTTGCACAAAGAGAGAATAGCGGTGAACTTACGCTCATAAATGTTGTAGGAACTGAAGATTATGTAGCAAGTGTTTTGGGCAAAGAAATGAGCTACACTTGGCCAAAGGAAGCGCTTAAAGCTCAGGCAGTATGTGCAAGAAACTTTGTTCTTTGCAGGGGAAATGCACATAAGAATTATGATTTTGATGTTTGCTCCACAACTCATTGTCAGGTGTACGGCGGATATGCGTCTGAACATGAAAATACCAGACAGGCAACCCAGGAAACAAAGGGAGTTATGGCAAGATATAATGGAGAGATTGTTCCACTCTACTTTTTTGCCACAAGCAGCGGGCACACAGAAAACTCAGAAAATGTGTGGGGAGGCGTTGTCGGATATTTAAAGGGCGTTGAGGATGCTTACGAAAATCCGTCAAAGGCGTCAAAATACAAGTGGAGTGTTAACCTTACCAAAAGTGAAATAGAATCCAAACTTTTAAATGCAGGAATTGATATCGGGTCGCTCGAAAATATAACTATAGACAGTGTTACAGATAGTGGCCGTGTAACAAAAATGACTTTTCACGGGACAAGCTCTACATATACAACAAAGCTCGAAAAATGCAGAACAATTCTTGGGCTTTCAAGCCAAAAATTTACCGTTACAGGTGATAAAACGTCTGCCATTAAAACAACTGCAGGCAGCTCTGCAGGTCCATTTTCTGTGCTTAGTGCCAACGGAGTAAGGGAATTAAGCTCGATGCGTGCATTAATCGGAAATGGAACGATAAGCGAAATAAAAGTTGACTCCGCAGGTTCTCAAAATTATGCTATAAACGGCGGTGGATACGGCCATGGCGTTGGTATGAGCCAGTGGGGTGCGCGAGGTATGGCAGAGAACGGATTTACCTACGACCAGATTTTAAAACATTATTTTACAAATATTACATTAGGAGAATAAAATGAACACCGACGAATTTGACTACTACTTGCCGGAAGAGTTAATTGCTCAGAGACCGCTTGAGGACAGGGCGGCATCACGCCTGCTTGCTCTCAAAATGGATGGCACGTTTAAAGATGATACATTCAAGAACATAAAAGACTATCTTAAAAGTGGGGATTGTCTTGTGCTTAATAATACAAGAGTTATTCCTGCAAGACTATATGGAACGAAAAAAGATTTTGGTGGAGCAGTTGAGATACTTCTTTTGCACCGCTACTCGAAAAATGAATGGGAAGTTATGCTTAAGCCCGGCAGACGTGCTCACGTTGGCTCGGAATACGAATTTGGCGGGGGAAAGCTTTCTATGAAAGTTCTTGAAAGACTCGAGGGTGGAAATAAGCGTGTTGAATTTTCGTACGATGGCTTGTTTGAAAATGTTTTGGACGAGCTTGGCGAAATGCCCCTCCCGCATTATATCAAGGAAAAGCTTGAGGATAAAGAACGTTACCAGACTGTTTATTCCAAGCATGAGGGAAGTGCGGCAGCTCCCACAGCGGGACTTCATTTTACGAACGAACTGCTTGAAGAAATAGAAAAAATGGGTGTCAGCCTTGCTTATGTAACTCTTCACGTAGGCTTGGGCACCTTCAGACCTGTAAAGGTAAGCGACGTTACAAAACACAAGATGCACTCTGAATTTTACACTGTTTCGAAAGAAACTGCGGATATAATAAATAAAACAAAAAAAAACGGAGGCAGGGTAATCTGTGTTGGAACAACAAGTTGCAGAACAATCGAAAGTGCCTCGGTTAAGGGCGAAATAAAGGCACAAAGCGGATGGACAGATATTTTTATATATCCTGGCTATGAGTTTAAAATGACAGATGCTTTGATTACAAACTTTCATCTACCAAAGTCAACTCTCGTTATGCTTGTAAGTGCGCTGGCAGGTAAGGAAAACGTGCTTAATGCCTATAGGCATGCTGTGGAAGAAAGGTACAGATTTTTCAGCTTTGGAGACGCAATGTTTATAAGTTAAGAGGTAAAATTTAAAAAGCAACACATTTATGCATAAATGTGTTGCTTTTTAAATGGAAAAAGTATATAATTATTAAGATATAATAGATTAGATTGGGGACAAGTAGCTTGCAGAATTTACAGAGCGTATTCAAGCAATCCACAATTGAATTATTTGAAAAGTTTGCTATTCGTACAGACGATATAAAAAGCTTTGTTAAATGCGATATGAAAAGCTTCAACAAGTATGGTGAATGCTGGGTTATCCTTACTGACAGCGAAATCTGCAGTGTCAGTGAAGACGGGGCATTTATCCGCAAAAGTATAGATAGCGTAAAAGAGATTTATGTCGATTCTTTTGTATCGTCGGGCTGCATTATTGCACTTTGCGAAGATGAGGAGATTGCACTTGGGTATTTTACTTTAGCCGTGGCAAAAACTGTTGAGAAGTTTGTCTCTTCTGTTCAGCGCGCTAAGACGGATATGCCCGAAAAGGCAGATGCGCCTGTGTACAGTGATATAGACTTTATAAACAAAGGTCGCAAAAAGCTTTTTATGCGTGTGCTTTCCTACGTGCCAAGATATAAAAAACAGCTTGTGCAAATTATTGCAATAATTGTGCTGAGCAGCTTGCTTAATATCGTTCAGCCTTATCTAACCGGTACAGTGTTATACGATAATGTTCTTGGTGGCAAGGGTATGCTTGCGGGAAAACTGTTTTTGCTTGTTGGGATACTTGTTGTACTTTCGGCTTTTTCAGTGGTCCTTGGAATTTTGCGTGGACGAATTGGCGCTGAAATGTCAGGAAACATTGTTTTTGATATTAAAACAGAGGTATTCGGCGCAATGCAAAAGCTTGGTATGCGTTTCTTTACCTCAAAAAGAACGGGAAGCCTGCTAAACAGAGTAAACAGTGATGCTCTTGATATTCAGTATTTCTTAAATGACGGTTTGCCGAACTTTATAATAAATGCCGTTACAATTATGGGCATTGGTCTTGTGCTTTTTATTGCAAATCCGCTACTTTCAATTACTGTTCTTATTCCTGTGCCTTTGATTGCCTTTATAATTAAAAAGTCAACACGGAAATTTAAGAGGCTTAAATGGCATACGTGGCATCGTTCATCTAAGCTTAATTCACTTATAAACGATTGCCTTCTCGGAATAAGAGTTGTCAAGGCTTTCGGGCGTGAGAAAAACGAGATAAAACGCTTTGAAGATGTTAACGAAGAGCTTTACAAAAACCGTTTGCGTGAGGGCGTTGCATCTGCGAAGGTATTTCCGTTTTTAAGCTGGATAATGGCTGCAGCGGCAGTTTTCGTATGGGGAATAGGCGGTGTTCAGGTCCTTGACGGTAAGCTTACATTTGGTCAGCTTATGACATTTGTTGGTTACCTTACGCTTCTTTACGAGCCGATGAACTTTATGGTTAAGACATTTGACTGGTGGACTAACTGTATGAACAGTGCTCAGCGTATCTTTGAAGTTATTGACCGTGAGACAGATGTTCCCGAGGACGAGAATCCGGTGAGCTTAGAAAGTATTGATGGTAATATTGAACTTAAGAATGTAACTTTTTCTTACGAGCCCAACAGAAACGTGCTTAAAAATGTTTCGTTTAAGGTGAATAAGGGAGAAATGATAGGTCTTGTAGGACACAGCGGTGCAGGAAAGAGCACAATCACAAATATTATTACAAGGCTTTATGATGTTAACGACGGTGAGGTTTTAATAGACGGAGTTAATGTTAAAAAACTAAAAAAAGATGTTTTGCACTCAAACATTGGTATGGTGCTTCAAGATACGTTCCTTTTCACAGGAACCATTGCAGAAAATATTGCATACGGACGTCCAGATGCAACCTTTGAAGAAATTGTAGACGCTGCAAAAAAAGCGTACGCACACGAATTTATTATAAATCTACCCGAAGGATATGAAACGGAAATAGGAAAACGCAGTGTTAACCTTTCAGGTGGAGAAAAGCAGAGGATTTCCATTGCGCGTGCAATTCTTATGGATCCAAAAATTTTAATACTCGATGAGGCAACCGCATCGCTTGATACGGAAACTGAAAAGAAAATTCAGCAGGCTCTTGAAAAGCTTGTTAAGGGCAGGACAACGATTGCTATTGCACACCGTCTTTCAACGCTTAGAAATGCGGACAGACTTGTTGTGGTGGAAAACGGGTGCATTGTGGAAATAGGAACACACGAAGAGCTTTTTGCTAACGCCGATGGCGTTTATCACAAAATGGCGCGCAAGCAGCTTGAGGCACTTCATCTTTATACTGACAACAATGAGGTGGATTATGAGTGAGATAAACTATCTGATACAGAAGAATACTGAGTTTTATGAAAACGAAAGCGGTCTTCTTATGCTAAAGTACAACGGCGAGGATTTGGGGAGAGTTGCCGTGCGGAGAATGTTTCCGTTAAAGTTTGAAAACGAGTATCTTTCTGTATGTAAGGAAAACTTTTCCCGAAGTGATAAAAATGAAGAGATTGGCATTATCCGCTCTCTTGATGATTTTACAGAAGAACAGGCAAAAATTATTAAAAATGAGCTTGAACGAAGATACTTTATTCCGGAAATAGTCAAGGTTAAAAGCGTATCTGATGAGTTTGGCCATACCTACTGGAAGGTTGACACAACTGCGGGTGAACGTGAATTTACTGTTGAGGATATGGCGTCAAATCTGATAAGACTAAGTGAAAACAGCGTAATACTTGTAGATGTGTACGGAAACAGATATTTCTTTGCGGATATCAAAAAACTGGGTGATAAAGCAATGCAGACACTTGAAATCTGGATTTAAGCAGAGGGGAGAATAAGAATGCAAAGCAGTGTATTTACAACTGAATATGACGAGCAGATGCACTGCGTTTTTGAGAATGAAAAAATACTCCTTAAATGTGAGTATGACTT
>JAZNOC010000089.1:0-8476 GCA_045580605.1 Clostridia bacterium
TGGTGCGAGGCAGTTGTGAGGAATATGCCGAATACATCTCAAGAGCAGTGCACCGAAAGTTCGCGAGTAGGCTGCAACGGGAGTTCCCGTTATAGAACAAGGGTATGTAGTACCCGTAAAGGTCAATGCCGTGAGGTATTGGCGAACTGAGGTGGTACCACGGGGTGATTATTCCCGTCCTCAAGATTTATTTGAGGACGGGATTTTTGTGTCTTGTTCTCGAAAAAGGGTGATTAAATGTTTATTAATCAAATGTTTATTAAAGTAGCTATGTTGGTAGTATTTTTTGCAATAATGATTAGTGTTGGACTTTACTGCAGAAAAAACACAACAGATGTAAATGGCTTCGTGCTTGGAGGACGTAATGTAGGTCCGTGGCTGACAGCCTTCGCGTATGGCACGTCATATTTCTCTGCAGTTATTTTCGTAGGGTATGCAGGTCAGTTTGGCTGGAAGTACGGCGTTGCGTCTACCTGGATAGGAATAGGTAATGCAGTGCTTGGCTCCCTCTTGGCATGGATTGTTCTCGGAAGAAGAACAAGGCTTATGTCGCATCAGCTTGAAAGCTCAACAATGCCTGAATTTTTTGGTAAAAGATATGACAGTAAGGCTCTTAAAATTGGAGCGTCGATTATTGTGTTTATATTCCTTATTCCGTATACTGCATCGCTTTATAACGGACTTTCAAGGCTTTTCTCAATGGCGTTCCCCGGTATTGATTACACGGTTTGTGTGGTTGTAATGGCAGTTCTTACGGCAATTTATGTTATTGCAGGCGGATATATGGCAACGGCAATAAATGACTTTATACAAGGTATTATTATGCTTGTCGGAATAGTTATGGTAATTTTCTCTGTGCTTTCTTTAAACGGAGGATTTACAGGCTCACTTACAGAGCTTGCAAAGGTTGCGGGAGATTACCCCGATATCCCCGGTGCATACGCATCGTTTTTCGGCCCTGAGCCTTTGAACCTTTTCTTTGTAGTTATACTTACCTCGCTTGGTACATGGGGTCTTCCGCAGATGGTGCAGAAGTTCTACTCAATAAAGAGCGAAAAGTCCATAAACAAGGGAACTGTTATTTCTACCATTTTTGCCGTTATCGTAGCAGGTGGATGCTATTTCCTCGGTGGGTTTGGCAGACTTTTCGATGTTGATGTTAACGCACTTGGATTTGATGCAATTATTCCCAGTATGATTTCAAACCTTTCCCCGTTTCTGGTGGCAATTGTTATTGTGCTTGTGCTTTCTGCATCAATGTCAACACTTTCTTCGCTCGTTCTTACGTCAAGCTCTACTCTTACGCTTGACTTTATCAAGGACAACATAGTAAAGAATATGAGCCAGAAGAAACAGCTTTTGATAATTCGTGTGCTTATAGCTTTCTTTATTGTAATATCTGCCGTAATTGCCATAGTTCAGTATAAGAGCAGTGTTACTTTTATTGCTCAGCTTATGGCTATTTCATGGGGTGCACTTGCAGGTGCGTTCTTGGCTCCGTTCCTTTACGGATTGTACTGGAAGAAAGCTACAAAGGCTTCCGTTTGGGTGAGCTTCATTTTTGGAGTAGGAATTATGGTGCTTAATATTGTAGCACCCGAGATTTTCCCTGCTGTAATAAAATCACCCATTAACTGTGGTGTTGTTGCAATGCTTGCAAACCTTATTATTGTTCCTGTGGTGAGCCTTTTCACAAAGCCTGTGGATAAGAGTTTAACAGATGATATGTTTTCTTGCTATAACAGAGAGATAACCGTTCTCTCAAAAAATTCTCTTGGGGAGGAATAACTTAAAAAATGCCTATAACAGATATTCTCAAAAAAAATGCGGATTTTTACCCAAATGATATAAGCTTGGTTGAAATAAATCCCAAGAATGAAAACCAGATAAGAATGACCTGGCGTGAATACTCACTTATCGAGTCAAAGCCGAGTGAGGCTTACAGAAAGGAGCTTACCTGGAGTGAGTTTAACAAGCAGGCTAACCAGACTGCAAACTTTCTTTTGACGAGAGGTATCAAAAAGAACGACAAGGTTGCAATTCTTCTTATGAATTGCATTGAGTGGCTTCCGATTTACTTTGGTATTTTAAAGACGGGTGCGCTTGCAGTTCCGCTTAACTACAGATATTCCTCTGACGAGATAAAGTATTGTCTTGAGCTTGCTGATGTTGATGCGATTGTATTCGGCCCAGAATTTACAGGTCGCGTGGAGGAAATATGCTCAAGGGCAAAGAGAGTTAAGCTTTGGCTTTATGCAGGTGAGGAGTGTCCCACCTTTGCAGAAAGCTACGAAAAGCTTGTTTCGTACTGCTCTACAAAGGACCCGAAGATTACGCTTACAGACGATGACTATGCGGCAATTTACTTTTCTTCGGGAACAACTGGTTTTCCAAAGGCAATACTTCATAAGCATCAAAGCCTTATGCACGCCGCAATGACGGAGCAAAATCATCACTCACAAACAAAGGATGATGTGTTCCTTTGTATTCCGCCGCTTTATCATACGGGTGCAAAAATGCACTGGTTTGGCAGCTTCCTTGTAGGCGGCAAGGCAATTTTACTCAAGGGCATTAAGCCTGAGTGGATACTCAAGGCAGTAAGCGAAGAGAAGTGTACAATAGTTTGGCTGCTCGTCCCGTGGGCTCAGGATATTCTTGATGAAATTGAACGTGGAGAGCTTAACCTCGAGGACTACGATATTGACCAGTGGCGTCTTATGCATATTGGTGCTCAGCCCGTTCCCCCGAGCCTTATAAAAAGATGGAAGGGGTATTTCCCTAAACATGAGTATGACACAAACTACGGTCTTTCAGAGTCTATTGGACCCGGTTGCGTGCATCTTGGTGTTGAAAATATTCACAAGGTTGGAGCAATCGGCAAAGCAGGCTTTGGATGGCAGACAAAAATTGTTGACCCTGATAAAAACGAAGTTAAGCGCGGCGAGGTTGGTGAGCTTGCAGTTAAAGGCCCCGGAGTTATGACGGAGTATTATAAAGACGAAAAGGCCACAAGCGAAGTGCTTTATGACGGGTGGCTTTATACGGGAGATATGGCACAGGAGGACGAAGACGGCTTTATCTACCTTGTTGACCGTAAGAAAGACGTTATTATTTCGGGTGGCGAAAATCTCTATCCCGTACAGATTGAAGACTTCCTGCGCAAGAATGACCGCATAAGCGACGTCGCGGTAATAGGTCTTCCCGATGCAAGACTTGGTGAAATTGCAGCGGCAATCATTCAGGTTAAAGAGGGAATGACACTGACGGAGGAAGAGGTTGAGGATTTCTGCCACGATATCCCGAGATACAAAAGACCGCGTAAGATTATATTTGCTGATGTTCCGAGAAACCCAACCGGCAAAATTGAGAAACCGAAGCTCAGAAAAATTTACTGTGGTGAGAGCGTCGTAGCACAACAAAACGAGATTAAATAAATCCAATATGAAAGGGATGAAAACTAAAATGAAAAAATTATTACTTGGAAACGCTGCTGTTGCAAGGGGTGCTTATGAAGCAGGTGTAAGAGTTGTTGCGTCATATCCCGGCACACCGAGTACAGAAATAACAGAGGAAATTGTAAAATTTGACGATATCTATGCAGAATGGTCTCCGAATGAAAAGGTTGCGGCTGAGGTTGCAATTGGTGCATCAATAGCAGGTGCAAGAGCGATGAGCTGTATGAAACATGTTGGTCTTAATGTTATGGCTGACCCCGTTTTCACTGCAAGCTACACCGGTGTAAACGGTGGTTTGGTGCTTTGCGTTGCTGATGACCAGGGTATGCATTCATCACAAAACGAGCAGGACTCACGCCACTATGCAAAGGCGGCAAAAATTATGATGCTTGAGCCTGCAGATTCTTCGGAGTGTAAGGAGTTTACAAAAAAAGCTTTTGCACTTTCGGAAGAATATGACACACCCGTATTCATAAGACTTTCAACAAGAGTTTCACATTCACAGAGCCTTGTTGAAATAGAGGATAAAGAGGATGTAGAGCTTAAACCCTACGAAAAGAATATTCCCAAAAATGTTATGATGCCTGCAATGGCTATCAAACGCCACGTTGTTGTGGAGGAGAGAATAGCAAAGCTTAAAGAGTTTGCAGAAAATTGTGAGTTTAACACCGTTGAGCTTAACGACTCAAAGATTGGTGTTATTGCAGACGGTGCGGCATATATGTACGCTAAAGAGGCTCTTGGGGACAAGGTATCTTTCCTTAAACTCGGTATGGTTTATCCTCTTCCTGAAAAGAAAATAGCAGAATTCTGCGAAAAGCACGAAAAGGTTTTTGTTATTGAAGAGCTCGACCCGATTATTGAAGAGCACTGTAAGGCACTTGGACTTAATGTTATCGGTAAGGAAGTATTTACACTTCTCGGTGAGTATACTCCCAATATGATTCGCAGTGCAGTTTTGGGCGAGAGTGCACCAGAGGCTGCGCAGATTGAGGAAAATATCCCCGTTCGTCCGCCTGTTATGTGCGCAGGCTGTCCGCACAGAGGTACATTCTATGTGCTTAAAAAGCTTGGTCTTGTTGTATCGGGCGACATTGGATGCTATACACTCGGTGCAGTGGCTCCGCTACAGTCGGTTGACACAACAATTTGTATGGGTGCGTCGGTATCTGCGGCAATGGGTATGGCAAAGGCGAGAGGTGCTGAATTTAACAAAAAATTGGTTTCCGTTATAGGCGACTCTACCTTTATTCACTCTGGTATAACAGGTCTTATTGACATTGTTTACAATAAGGGCAACAATACTGTAATTATCCTTGACAACTCAATCACAGGTATGACAGGACATCAGGATAACCCGACAACAGGCTTTACTATAAGAAAAGAACCCACAAAGCAGGTTGACTTGCTTCTCCTTTGCAAAGCGGTGGGTATCGAGCATGTTACTGTTGCAGACCCGTTTGACCTTAAAAACTTTGAAAAGGTTGTTAAGGAAGAAATAAACAGAGAGGCTCCGTCTGTTATTATTGCTCAAAGACCGTGTGCACTCTTAAAGGGTGTTAAGTACACAGGTCATTGCTCAGTTACAGAGGATTGTAAAAAGTGTAAGCAGTGCATGAAGCTTGGTTGCCCTGCAATCACGGAAAAAGACGGCAATATCATAATCGATACAACACAGTGTAACGGTTGCGGTCTTTGCATAAATGTATGCCCGTTTGGTGCTATCAAAAAGGAGGAGAACTGAGTATGACTAAGAATATTATGATTGTCGGTGTTGGCGGTCAGGGAACACTCCTTGCAAGCAGAATACTCGGTAATACTGTAATAAATGAAGGCTACGATGTAAAGGTTTCGGAGGTTCATGGAATGAGCCAGCGCGGCGGCAGCGTTGTTACTTATGTTAAGTTTGGCGACAAGGTTTATTCTCCGATTATCGATATGGGCGAGGCTGATATTATTCTTGCCTTTGAGATGCTTGAGGCTTACCGCAGTATGCCTTACCTTAAAAAAGGCGGAAAGATTATTGTTAACACACAAAAAATCAATCCGATGCCCGTAATTACAGGTCAGGCAAAATACCCCGAAAATATTGAAGAAAAGATTAAAAGCAAGGTTGAATATTTGGGCGTCGATGCTCTTAAAATCGCAAAGGAAGCAGGAAACGCCAAGGCAGTTAACGTTGTGCTTATTGGTGTTATGGCAAAAAGCACAGACATCCCTTACGAAAAATGGGTTGAAACAATCAAAACAACTGTTCCTGAAAAGTTCCTTGAAGTTAACCTCAAGGCATTTGAGCTTGGATATAATTTAGGCGAATGTTAAAAATGCCCAGAACGTAAAAGGCACCAAAGAAGAGAAGCACTGGTTTAAACGATGCTTCTCTTCTTTGGTGCCTTTATAGTCTATCAGACTACTGCAATTTACATAGTGCATCAGCACGACTTCTCCCGATTCTGATTGGTGTTTTCGCACATTATTTCAAACAGTAGCGTCTCAAAGTCATTAGCGTTTTGTATGCAAGTGGATGGGAGCAGGTAATCGTGATGTTGAGTATCTATAACGTGATCGTACTGATGCTCAAAAAGCACAAATCTGCTATAGAGATTAAGACTTTGAGCTTTCCCCTGATAAGTGAGAATAAACGAAATATTTTCACAATTATTTTTGTTTAAATCTATCATATCAAGAATTTTAGTTCTTCTTCCTGCAAATTCGGAAAATGAACCTGAGAATTCATTACCTGTTACAATCTTGCCGGCGTTTTCCCGATAGATTATTTTGTAATCGGCGATGTCAGAATAATCAAATGCCACGGCATCCTTTTGCCTATAGTTTAATAAAAACCATTTTTTGTTTTCTCTGTCAATCATAAAGCAAAACGGTTTGTTATCATTTTTTATATCGGGAATATCTAAAGATTCTGATATGTTGTAGCCGATACTATTCAGAGATTTTGTCATTTTAGATTTGTTAAGTTCATCTTTGAATACGCTTGTTGCTGCAATGACGATAAGAACTATTACTGTTAGTACAATTGCTTCCATAGAGCTTTACTTATTCTTTTGACTGGCTAATAGCGGTGTTGATTTTTGTCTGAAGTTCTTCCGCATCTGACATAAATTCTGTGGGAATCTCGTAAGTATTGTTCATGCCGAGATTGATTGTAACCATAGCGGTTGAACCCATAAACAGCGAAAACGCGCTGACAATCAAAACTGCCCAAATTTGGCTTGCCACCGCAAGAATTGCACAAATTATAGCAAATACAATATTTGGTGTGCTTATTTTTCGTTTGGTTGTTACTGTGGATATATTGGAGTATGAAATGCATGTGGGCGTCTTATAATTAGCTCGTGCAAATCCGCTTCCCTGCGACAGAGTTACGTTGTCATCGAAGAATTCCACATCGGTTTCGATTGTTTTATATGCAATCTTAATAAACCATTTTTTCCCGACATAGTGCCCTCCTTTAACATTTACTTTTTGATTTTGTGTTGTAGCCATAGTGATTACTCCTTTGTTTGTTTTTTGAAAATAGAAATATTCTCGTTAGATATTATACAGAATAAAAAAGATAATTGGTATGCTGCAAGCATACCAATATCAGCTATTTTGTTTAGGAATATTTTAATATAGAAAAGATGCTTGAATAAATAAAAAAGCTTACAGAGTAGAATAGTTTTCTACTCCGTAGGCTTTTTGTATAATATAGGGAAATATGCATAAATTCCCTGCTTTAAGCAGGCGTGCTGACCTTTCAGCACAGTGAGTCAGGAATTTGATACATTGAATTAGTGTATCAGCGTGAAAATACATGCAGTTACCAAAAATGAAAAGATTGCGCACATCAATCCGCTTAAAATTATCTGAAATTTATTCCCCTTCTGTTTTTGTGCTTCTATAAGAGGCTTTTTCATATTTTCCAAATAAAGGCTTACAATTTTCTCTGCTTCGCTAACGGCGTCAGATTCGGTGCAATCGGTATCATCACGCAGGATAAAAATTGCCTGCTCGATTTTTGGGGATTTTATGTTATTGAGCACTACAATTTTTCGTGTGTTGTTATTCAATCAAATCACTCCTTTTTTATAATTATGTACACACCTGCGTGGCTGTAAACATATAATTATTCAATATATGCAGCGACAACAGTTATATCATCGCTGATTTTCTCAGCCGAAGCCTTTTTAGCCTCGGCAAGAATTTTTTGAGCAAGCTCCTGAGGCTCAGTACCCTCATACTCCTTAATTAGCTTATGGATTGAATATGCTCCGGAGTTTTCCGTTGCACTTGCCCCGTCCGATACAAGGACTATCATACTTCCGTGTGATGATGGTACGGTGAAGAAAAGTGTGTCATCATCTGAGGCAGTGCCGGCGGGGAGGGTGCGTGCGTCAAGTCGGGTAACGTTATCACCGCATTTAGCGTAGGTGTCGGCACCACCGCATTTGTAGAATTTACTGCTCCCATCATCAAGACTTATTATGCAGAGGTCTATCGCAGCAATTGTTCCCGTGGAAGAAAAGACGAGCATTGAGTTTATCATATTTATGGCATTTTGAGGTTCAAGACCCGTTTCGAGAAGTCTCATAAGAAGAGATGCGCAGGCCTTGCTTTCTTCACGTGCAATATCGCCGCTTCCCATACCGTCGCATAAAATAATCGCATAGGTGTGTCTGTCTAAAAGAGCGTAGATAGCGTAATCGCCGCTTCTTTTTTTGTTCGCCTTTATAGCACTTGCGATTGCTGCGGTAATGGAAAACTCAGGTTTTACAACATATAGATGAGAACATTCGCCACACATACGAAGCCCCGTTCTGACAAATGGCTTACCGATGCAATTTTCAAGCACCTTGCAGACGGCGTTTTCACATCTTCCAAAGCCTCCGCAGTTTTCAAGTGATATCCTTATCTGCATTTCTTCTTCCTGACCACTTACATAAACCTCGCTTGCTGTAATTCCGTCCTTTTTAAGGCGATACTTTATCTCATCAGATGCTACTATATCGCAGTCGGGAGAA
>JAZNOC010000090.1:0-5843 GCA_045580605.1 Clostridia bacterium
TTTTTTTATCTTTTCTTGCCCTTTTCATAACAGACTCTAAAAATTTACTCATAAATATTCCTCCAAAAATAAGTATTTATTTTTCTAAATATATAGTATATAATATATTTACAGTTTTTTCAATATATTTTGAAGAAAAAAGAGGTTGTTTTATGAAAATATCTGCTTTAATTGCCGAATTTAATCCAATACATAGGGGGCACAGGCTTCTTATTGACGCTATGAGAGAAAAAAGTGATGCCGTTATCTCTATTATGAGTGGAAATTTTGTGCAGCGCGGCGAATGCAGCATCTACGAAAAATCCGAGCGCAGCATATCTGCAGTTGAAAACGGGGTTGACCTTGTGCTCTCTCTCCCCACGGTATATGCACTTTCTTCTGCCGAGGGTTTTGCCCGTGGCGGTGTTGAGATTTTAGATAAATGCGGAGTGGTAAGCGAGCTTTGGTTTGGCAGTGAATGTGGAAATTTAGACTCTCTTAAAAATGTTTCCAACGCCATTGACAAAAATACCGATGCTTTCAGGAAAAGGCTTTCTGAGAAGCTTCGCGAGGGGTTTTCGTACCCTTATGCAAGGCAGTACGCACTTGAGGAAGAAACTGACTGTGCCGACATTTTATCCTCACCCAATAATATTTTAGGAGTTGAGTACATCCGTGCGTTATCACGCATCAAATCAGATATTACCCCCGTTACTATAAAAAGGCTCGGCTCGGGCTACAATGATGACTCTCTGAGCGGCTCACTTTCATCAGCATCGGCAATACGCAAGGCAATTAAAGACGGTAAGGATACATCTGACTCCACTATGTTTAAATTTGAGTTTTCTCCCCTTTTTATGAAAGATTTTGACGTGATATGCTCGGCAAGGCTCAAAACGATAACGATTGACGAGCTTTGCAAAATTCCCGACTGCAGCGCAGAAATAGCATCAAGACTAAAGGATGCGTCTAAGTTTCACACCATAGAAGAAATTATTGAAGGCCCCTCCTGCAAAAGCTCTACAACAAGCAGGCTTCGCAGAATTCTTTGCAATATGATGATTGCAAACACGTTCATAGAGCTTCCAAGCCCCACTTATATTCAGCCGCTTGCGTTTAATAAAACGGGCGCAAAAATTTTAAAGGACATAAAAGAAAAGGGCGCACTCCCTGTTCTTGACAGAGGTGCACTCCTTAAGGATGACGATATTTTTGCTCTTGAATGCCGCGCTACAGATATATACAACCTTGCACGTGGTGTGCATAGTGGCGGCGAAATCACAAGAAAAGTAAATATTCTTTAAAGCTTTTTCATAATACGTCCGCATGTTGTTATTACGGAATAGATGTACCATAGCAAAATGCCGAGCACCGCAATGGGAATAAGCATTTGCGTCATACTGAGCCTTAAAAGCACCTTAGCAAGCACCGCAAAGACGCAGAAAGCGACGCTTAATACGATGTAGGACTCTAAAAGCTTCATATACGAATAAAGCATATACACTGTTCTCGAATCTGCAGAAGAGCTTTCGACATTTGTGTACGTTTCCTCAGTATATTTTAAAGCCTTTGCCGAAATGCCGTTTGATTTTATTTTGCTTTTGAGCATATCAAGAGAAAGGGCGCGCAGCCTTTCTTCGTTCTCATGAAAATAGTCGAAGAAAAGCACACGGTAAATTCTTTTGTTTTCGTTTGAGATGAGCACGCTTACACTGTCGCCCTTGCGCCACAGATGCGCCTCGTCCGCCTTTAGCTTTACTTTGAATTTGCGGCCATTTCCCGTAAGACGCATAGTCTTTGTTCCAAGACCATTTTTGCATTTATTAGTTATAACCGCATCAACCCTGATGCCCTTTGTAATCCCTGCACGACCTGTGCGGGGAATTCTGTTTATAAGCACATTAACTGCAAGTGCCACTATTAAAAAAACAACAATCCACGCCATAAAAATCCCTCCATATTCAGACTGTGGCAACAAGGATGCCCAGAACAATGAGCAGTGCACAGAGAGTGCGTTTGAGAGTTCCTCTTTCGCCAAACATAAGACGCCCTGCCACAATAGCCGCTAAAACCGATGACTGCTTTATAAGAGTCATAATGGTTATCCTGCTTTCGGGATTTTCGTTTGCTATAAAAAGCGCACGGTCTCCAATTACAAACAAGATGCTTAAGACAGGTATCCAGTAATTTTTGCTGATAGAACGGATGCTGAGCTTTGTTTTTGAAAACAAAATGCACACGCCGTACATCACGCACATAAAAAACATATACCAAAACTGCAGCTGTGAGCTTGTTACCGTTTTGGTGAGCCACTTATCCATAACACCCGACGTTGCAGTAAGCAGGCACGATACGAGCGTTAATAACACATATTTTTTTGCAACGTAGTCCTTGCTTGATTTCTTTTGAATGTTTACAAGCACGAGGCCCAGAAGCACCATCAAAAGACCTGCCATCTGCTTAAGGGTAGCGTTTTCGCCCATAATGGTAATACCCATAACGGTTGCAAAAAGCACCCTTGCCATATCCATAACGCCGTACATCCCCACGGGCATATGCTTGATGGAGTTAAAAGAACATAGCCACGCAGTAAACACAAGCAGTGATTTTATAAAGATGTAAAAATAATACTCGGGCGAAACTCCAAAAACATCTTTTGATGCAGGTAAAATAAGAATAAAGCCTATTAGCGTATAGACAAAGAGCACCTCAAAAAGAGTACTTTTTTCGAGTGCTTTTTTCTTTACGCCCTCACGTGCACCCTTGCATATTCCAAAAACCAGTGTAAAAAGTATCCAGCTCAAAATAATTCCTCGATTTATATTAAAGTTGCGTAAATGCGTCCGTCTTTAACCTCTTCAATCCTTACGGGGCAGATTTTTCCGTCAAGAGATTTATCCGCCTCGACATACACACGCATATAATTGCCTGTAAGCCCCTCGGAAAAGCCGTTTTCTGTAGTTTCAAACAAAACGTTTTGGGTTGTGCCTATAAACTCACTTTCAACCGAAAGTGAAACCTCCTCAGCGACCTCAGAGAGCTTTTTTGCCCTTTCCTCACGCACGGGAATTGGAATTTGCCTCATATCCGCTGCGGCGGTGCCTGTTCTCTGCGAATACGGAAATACGTGCACTTTTGAAAAACGTGCTTTTTTTACAAATTCAACGCTTTCGTTAAACTCTTCCTCCGTTTCTTCGGGGAAACCGCAGATAATATCCGTTGTGATGGAAACATCGGGCATTGCCTTGCGTATATTTTCAAGCACTGCGAGGTATTCGTCGGCGGTGTATTTTCTGTTCATCCTCTTAAGCACAGAGGTGCTTCCGCTTTGAAGCGATATATGAAAATGATGGCACACCTTTTCATTTTCGGCAAGCTCTTTTATAAACTCCTCAGTAAAGGCACGGGGGTCAATACTGCTGAGCCTTACCCTTTTTATGCCATCAATCAAGCTAACCTCTCTCACAACATCGGAAAGGCGCACGCTGTAGTCAAAGTCCTTGCCATATGACGCAACGGCTATTCCCGTAAGCACCACTTCGCAAAACCCTTTTTTTGCAAGACGGGTTGCTTCTTTTACGATGTTTTCGAGCTTTCTTGAACGAACGTGCCCCCTTGCATAGGGCACGATGCAGTAGGAGCAGTAATTGTCGCAACCGTCCTGAATTTTTATATAAGCACGGGTACGCTCAGTTTCTCCCTCGCACTCAAGCTCTTCATATTCACGCTCTTTCATAATATCAGGAACAGATTCGGGGTCTTCCCCACGCAAAGTAGCCTCGACAAGCTCGCAAATCATAAATCTACGGCTTGTGCCAATAACCAAATCAACCTCAGGCATATTTTTTACGTCATCTGTCTTTGTCTGTGCATAGCATCCCGTTGCAACAACGATTGCGTCGGGATTTATTTTTTTTGCCCTGCGAAGCATTTGCCTGCTTTTTTTGTCGCCCGTATTTGTAACGGAGCAGGTATTTATTACATACACATCGCACTTTTCGTCAAAAGAGCCTATCTCGTAACCCTTATCGCGAAATATATGGGCATAGCAGTCTGCTTCATACTGATTTACTTTACAGCCAAGAGCACAAAATGCCGCTTTCATCAAATCATTCCTCTGTTTTTCATTTCGTTAACCTTTAAGATTGCCACGCATGTTTTTGCATCGATAATCTCGCCCGAAAGAACCATATCACAAAGCTTTTCAAGCGGAATGCGTGAAATTTCGATAAGCTCATCTTCATCGGGATTCATCCTGCCCTCGTAAAGACCAAGCGCAAGATACATATGTATCGTTTCGTTACAAAAACCGGGCGAAGCATACATTTTGCCAAGGCTTATATATTCTTTCGCCTGCATACCCGTTTCTTCCTCAAGCTCACGCTTGCCGCACTCGAGCGGGTCCTCACCGCAATTAAGCTTTCCCGCAGGAATTTCAAGAAGCGTGGTATCAAACGGGCGGCGGTACTGCTTTTCCATAATAACGCAGCCGTTTTCGTCAAGAGGCACAATGCACACTCCACCGGGATGCTCTACTATCTCACGTGTGGCGGTGTTTCCAAGCGGTGTAGATACAGTATCCACACGCATATTGATTACCTCGCCTTTAAATATGTATTCAGTTGAAATTGTCTTTTCGTTAAAATTCACTAAAACCTCTCCTAAGTCGAAATTCACCTTTTAGTTTACTACAAACAGAGTGTTTTTTCAAACATTTTTTGTCAAAACGCAAAAAACTATGGATTTTTTTCGGCAGATGTATTATAATGATTGTAAATTCAGAAAAGATTGGGGTTTTTTTTATGAAAAACGAAATTCTTACACTTCTCGAAAAGGACAGCAGGCTCACCATTTCACAGATAGCCATTATGCTTGATATAGACGAAGATAAGGTCGCCGCCGCGATTCGCGAGCTTGAGGAGGAAAACATCATCCTTGGCTACAAAACGCTCATAAACTGGGAGCTTGCAGGCCGCGATACCACGGTTGCAAACATCGAGCTTAAGCTCACTCCGCAACGGGGCGGTGGGTTTGACACTGTCGCAGAGCGCATTTACAGATTCCCTCAGGTTAAGTCTGTTACGCTTATTTCGGGCAGTTTTGACCTGCTCGTAACAGTTGAGGGGAAAAGCTTTAAGGATGTTGCACTGTTTGTATCCGAAAAGCTTGCACCGATGGAATCGGTTGTTTCAACATCTACTAACTTTGAGCTTAAGACATATAAAAAAGACGGAATCATCTTTGGTGAAAAAGATGAGGACCAACGGGAGGTTTATAACATATGATAGATTATTCTCGTTTTCTTTCATCCACGGTTCAAAATATTCCGCCATCGGGAATACGCAAATTTTTTGATATTGCGGCAGAAATGAAGGGCGTTATCTCTCTTGGCGTAGGTGAGCCTGACTTCGTAACACCATGGGCAATCCGTGAGGCAGGCATCTATTCACTTGAAAAGGGGCACACTCACTACACCGCAAACCGAGGTTTTTCCGAGCTTTGCAAGGAAATTTGTAATTACCAGTCAAGGAAGTATAATCTTGACTATAATCCTGCCACCGAAACAGTTGTAACTGTCGGCGGAAGCGAGGCAATTGATATATTTATGCGCGCGGTAGTATCTCCCGGCGACGAGGTTCTTATACCCGTTCCAAGCTTTGTATGCTACAAGCCTTGTGCAGAAATGGCGGGTGGTGTGGCAGTTGAGATTGAAACTGAAGAGGCGGATAACTTCAGGCTAACGCCCGAAAAGCTTCTTTCAAAGATAACAGACAAATCTAAAGTCCTTGTTATGCCGTTTCCCAACAATCCCACAGGTGCCATTATGGAATATGACGACCTTGTAAAAATTGCTGAAATTGTTG
>JAZNOC010000091.1:0-26475 GCA_045580605.1 Clostridia bacterium
CACTCAAGACGCGGTCTTCTTAAAATGGTTGGTAAGAGACGTGGTCTTCTTAAGTATCTTATGGGCGTTGACATCAACCGTTACCGTGCAATTGTAGAAAAGCTCGGTCTCAGAAAGTAATAAAAAAGTAGAGTGTGGGGACTTCCCTACACTCTACTTCCATTATTACAAAACAAAAAATGTGGGAGGGAGCCTGACTTTAGCACTTAAGAAAGCCTATGTAGGTGCGTATGTTTTCTTAAGTGATAAACAGCTTCCCTTCCAGAAAAACAAATGGAGGTATAGTATGTTTAGAACGTTTGAAACAGAATTTTGCGGCCGCAAGCTTGTTGTTGAAACAGGCAAAATGGCTCAGCTTGCAGGTGGTAGCTGTCTTGTAAGATATGGCGAAACAGTTGTACTTGCAAACGCAACTGCATCGGCAAAGCCGCGTGAGGGTGTTGACTTTTTCCCTCTTGCAGTTGACTATGAAGAAAAGCTTTACGCAGTAGGTAAAATCCCCGGCAGCTTCCTTAAGCGTGAGGGCAGACCCAGTGAAAAGGCAATCCTTGCATCAAGATGTATTGACCGTCCCTGCCGTCCTCTCTTCCCGAAGGATTTAAGAAATGACGTTGCAGTTGTTACAACAGTTATGAGCGTTGAGCCTGATAACGACCCCGTTGTAACTGCTATGGTTGCGGCATCAATCGCAATCAGCATTTCATCAATTCCGTTCAATGGCCCCATTGCAGGTGCTGCAGTTGGTCTTGTTGACGGTCAGGTGGTTGTTAATCCCACAAAAGAACAGCGCGATAAGAGCGATATGTTCCTTACAATCGCAGGTACAAAAGAAAAAGTAAATATGATTGAAGCAGGTGCAAATCAGGTTCCCGAAGACCTTGTTTTTGAGGGTATTATGGCTGCACACAAAGAAATCGCAAAGATGTGCGAATTCATCGAAGGCATTCAGAAGGAAATCGGCAAGCCCAAGTTCGATTATGAGCACATGGAAGTTCCCGAAGAAATCTACGAGGATGTTAAGGCCGTTGCTATCGAAAAGGTAAGAGCGGCTCTTGACACTGACGATAAAAATGTTCGCGAAGAAAACCTTAAGGTTGTTTACGCCGATGTTTACGAAGCACTTGGCGAAAAGTATCCCGAGCAGGAAGCACTTATTGACGAGGCTATTTACAAGCTCCAGAAATACGTTGTTCGCCGCTGGATACTTGACGACGGCAAGCGTGTTGACGGACGTAGCCTTGACGAAATCCGTCCCCTTGCATCAGAGGTGGGTATTCTTCCCAGAACTCATGGTACAGGTCTCTTTACAAGAGGTCAGACACAGGTTCTTACAACCTGTACACTTGGTACAATTTCGGAAGAACAGCTTCTTGATGGCATCGACGACGAGGAAACAAAGCGTTATATGCATCACTACAACTTCCCGTCATACTCAGTTGGCGAAACAAGAGCAAGCCGCGGCCCCGGCAGACGTGAAATCGGCCACGGTGCACTTGCTGAAAAGGCACTTGTTCCCGTTATTCCGTCTAAGGAAGAATTCCCGTATACACTCAGACTTGTTTCTGAAGTTCTTAGCTCAAACGGTTCTACCTCTCAGGGTAGTATCTGCGGAAGCACACTTGCTCTTATGGACGCAGGTGTTCCGATTAAGGCTCCCGTTGCAGGTATCTCTTGCGGTCTTGTAACAGAGGGCGAGCGTTATATCACAATGGTTGACATTCAGGGTCTTGAGGACTTCTTCGGCGATATGGACTTTAAGGTTGCAGGTACAAAGGACGGTATTACAGCTATTCAGGTTGATATAAAGATTGACGGTCTTACACCCGAAATCATCCGTGAAGCACTTGAAAAGACAAAAATTGCACGCAACAAAATTCTTGACGAGTGTATGCTTCCGTGCATTGCTGAGCCTCGTGCAGAGCTTTCAAAATATGCTCCCAAGATTATCAGCACAACAATAGACCCCGAAAAAATCCGTGATGTTATTGGCAGCGGCGGTAAGGTTATCCAGAAAATCGTTGCAGAAACAGGCGTTAAGATTGATATCGAGGAAGACGGCACAGTGTTCTTCGCAACAACTGATGCAGAAGCGGCAGAGCGTGCAGTTAAGATTGTTCGCGGCATCGCAGGCGAAATTGAAATCGGCGATGTATTCTCGGCAACCGTTACACGTGTTATGGAATTCGGTGCATTTGTTGAATATCTTCCCGGTAAGGAAGGCCTTGTTCACATTTCAAAGCTTGACCACAAGCGTGTTGAAAAGGTAACAGATGTTGTAAACGTTGGCGACCAGATAAACGTTAAGCTTATCGAAATTGACCGTATGGGACGCTACAACTTCTCAAGAAAAGATACTCTTCCCAAAGCGGACGAGGAATAATACTGAAGATACAGGCACGCAGCCTGGTGAACAGGGGTTTCGGGCTTGCACCCAAACCCCTTCATTTTTTACCGTATGGAAAATTGCTGATTCTAAATTCGGTTAGGACGCGAAATGGGTGAAGCGGCACGCTTCTTTGAGGAGATTTAATGCAAAACACATATTATTTAAAAAACGGAATATGCTTAGTGTGTGAAGACATGCCTTTTACAAAAAGCGTCAGTGTCGGCATCTGGGTAAGAGCAGGCAGTATGTACGAAAAGCCGTATGAAAGCGGAATCAGCCACTTTATTGAGCATATGCTCTTTAAAGGGACCAAGTCGCGTACAGCTGAGGAGCTTGCCGAGGAAATGGACTTTATCGGTGGGCAGATAAATGCATATACTGCAAGAGAATGTACAGTTTATTACACTCGCACGCTTGAAAACAGTTTGGAAAAATCGCTCGATGTGCTTAGTGATATGTTCTACAACTCACGTTTTTCGCCTGAGGACATTGAACTTGAAAGAAATGTTGTACTTGAAGAAATCGACATGTATGAGGACTCGCCCGAGGACGTTGCTCTCGATACGATTGCGGAATCGGTGTGGAGCAAAAGCACTTTAGGTAATCCCGTAGCGGGCACATCAAAGAGCGTTAAAAAAATTACCCGTGATATGATGCTTGATTATATGAAAAGGCGTTATACACCCGAAAACACAGTGATTTCCATTGCGGGTAAATTTGATGAAAAAAATCTTGTTACGCTTTGTGAGAAATATTTTGGTGTGGAGGCAACGGGCGAAAAAGACGAAACACAAAAAGTTGAGTTTCAAAGCGGTGTTTGGCTCAGGAAAAAGGATATAGAGCAAACGCACCTTGCATTGGCGTTCCCGTGTCCATGCCTTGCAGACGATAAAAGCTACGAGGTTTCTCTGCTTAACAACGTTTTTGGCGGGAGTATGTCAAGCAGGCTTTTTCAGGCAGTGCGTGAAAGAAACGGCCTTTGTTACACAATCTATTCATACATAAGTAGTTATCAGCAGGCAGGGATACTGGGTATATATGTTGCACTTGCAAACCAAAACTTTGAGCTTGTTCAAAGTATTATTGATGAAGAGATTGAAAGAATTTGCACGCAGAAACTGGGTGAGCGTGAGATTGAAAAAGCTCGTAGTCAGATGCTTTGCTCAATAATAATGGGCAGCGAAAGCGTTTCTGCGAGGATGAATGACAACGGAAAATCACAACTTCTTCTCGGAAGAATGAGAACGGAAGAAGAAATAATTGAAAAAATAAACGCCATTTCTGCAGAAAAAGTTTTGAAGACGGCAAATGCCATCTTTAAAAATGGCAAAAGCGGAAAATTTATTCTTGAAAGTAAGTAGGTGTTATTATGAATATAGTAGTGTTGGCAGGTGGGCTCAGTGTCGAGCGAAATGTTTCTCTCACAACGGGGGCAATGGTTCAGAATTCGCTTATAAGAAGCGGCCACCATGCAATACTTGCGGATGTTTTTATGGATTACGAGCTTGCAGGCACAGTAGCGGAAGAGTTTGAAAAAGCTACCGAAATGGCTGAGATAAAGAAAATAAGCGAAGTAATTCCTGATATTGAAAAAATAAAAAAAGAACGTGGCAATTCTGATGTTTATTTCGGTAAAAATATAATTGAGCTTTGCAGATATGCCGATATCGTTTACATGGCACTTCACGGCGGTGAGGGCGAAAACGGCAGGCTTCAGGCAGCATTTGACCTTTTGGGGATAAAATATACGGGAAACGGCTATTTAAGCAGTGCAGTAAGTATGCACAAAAATCTCACAAAGCAGATGTTTAAGGCATACGGGGTTTTAACGCCCGACGGTAAAATGGTAACGCCTGCAGATAGCGTAAGCTTTGATGAATTCGGCTGGGAACAAATTGTTATAAAGCCATGCAGCGGCGGAAGCTCGATAGGCGTTTCAATTGTTGATTCAAAGGAAGGCTTTGATGCCGCTCTTGCCGATGCATTTAAGTACGAGAATGAAATTCTTGTTGAGCAATATGTAAGCGGACGTGAATTATCCGTAGGCGTGCTTGGAGGCGAGGCGCTTCCGTCAATCGAAATTATTCCCAAGGAAGGATTTTACGATTATAAAAACAAGTATCAGGCGGCTATGACGGTGGAAATCTGCCCTGCAGATGTAACCGAGGCTCAGGAGAAAAAACTGAGGGACGCAGCTGTTCGTGCAGCGGAAGCTCTCGGCATAGAGGTTTATGCAAGAATGGACTTTATCATCGATAAAAATGATGATGTTTACTGTCTTGAGGCAAACTCGCTTCCCGGGATGACCCCTACGAGCCTTATGCCTCAGGAGGCAAACGCGGCAGGTATTTCTTATGACGAGCTTTGCAATAGAATTATAAATATCAGTTTGCAAAAATGAAAGAGAGGTTTTTACTGTGAGTGAACAAATCAATCTTACAATACGTGATGCAGTTTTAGCTTCGGGCGGTATCTTTACAGGTGATGAAGAGCTTCTTGATTTGCGTTTCACAACAGTTGTAATCGATAGCAGAAAGGCTGAAAACGGCAGCCTTTTTGTAGCAATCAAGGGCGAAAAAACAGACGGACACACATATATTCCAAAGGCTGTGGATAATGGTGCAATTTGCGCTGTATCAAGCCGTGAGTGCGAGGGCTATCCTTGTATTGTCGTGGAGGACCCCGTGCGCGCCCTTCAAAAAATTGCCACATTTTACAGAACTTCAATGAATATAACGGTTGTAGGTATAACAGGCAGTGTTGGAAAAACCACAACAAAAGAAATTGTGGCATCGGTACTTGAACAAAAATACAATGTGGCAAAAACCGAAGGCAATTTCAATAACGAAATAGGTCTCCCCCTTTCGATACTTTCGATAAAACCGTCGACAGAGGTTGCCGTTATTGAAATGGGTATGAACCATTTTGGAGAAATGAGGCTACTTTCCTCAATTGCCAGACCCACAATGTGTATAATGACAAATATCGGTATTTCCCACATAGAAAATCTTGGTTCGCGTGAAAACATCCTAAAAGCCAAGAGCGAAATTTTTGAAAACATGCCGTCCGCAGCAAGATGCATTTTAAACGGCGACGACGACCTTTTAAAGACAGTTGACAGACCAAATCACTGCTACTACGGGTTTGAATCAGACAACGATGTATATGTGGAAAGCTATTGCGAGCACGGCTTTGATGGAACTGATTTTGAAGTTTCACTCTTCGGTGAGCATTATTCCTGCCACATCGATGTGCCCGGAAGACACACTCTTTTTGCGGCGATGGCGGCAATGGCGGCGGGCAGCTGGCTCGGTCTTACTCACGCTCAGATTGCCGACGGAATTTCGGCAGCAAAGACAATTCAGGGCAGAGTAAACGTTATTCGTACCGAGAAATACACTCTTATTGACGATTGCTATAATGCCGCTCCACAATCGGTGGAATCGGGAATTGATGTGCTTGTCAAATGCGATGATGCTAGAACTGTTTGCATTTTGGGCGACATGGGTGAACTCGGCGACGAGGCCCCAGTGATGCACCGTGAGATTGGTGAACACGCCGCAAGATGCAGGGTAGGTCTTTTAATTGCCATTGGCGAGCTTTCTCAAAACACGTATGTGGGGTGCAAGTCCTTGGGCGGAAATGCAATGTACTTTGAAACAAAGGAAGATTTTCTCGAGGAAGCAAAAAATATCCTTAAAAAGAACGATGTTGTACTCATAAAGGCATCGCATTTTATGGAGTTTAGTAAGATTGTGGAAGAATTAAAAAAATAAAAAATTTATAGGCAGAGTGTAGTAACCACTCTGCCTATTTTTAAAATTTGGGCTCATTTGTTGGGGGTAGGCAGTTATTATTTTTACATACATAAAATGTTGTTTGGTTGTTTAAAAGCGGATATTCTGTGTTTTCCGGCACTACCGATATGTTTGCCATAAAGGGTAGTTTTTCTCTTGCTTGGGTTAAGTCGGAGTGTTCGTTTATTGCTATCGTGATATGGGACATGGGGTTTTCATACAACAGCATTGCAACTAAAAACATACTGTTACCGGATGGGTATTCGTTTGCCTTAGCACGCATAAAAGCTATCTGCGTGTCCAAAAGCTCTTTATACTCCTCATTCTCAGTAATTTGGTACAATCTGACCAGATTGTACGCCATAACTGAATTTCCGCTGGGAATAGCTCCGTCATAAGTTTCCTTTGGGTTTACAAACAGTTCGGCACTGTTTGATTTGGAAAGGTAAAAACCGCCGTTTTCACAGTCTGCAAATTGTTTTACTGCTTCGTTGCAGAATTTTTCTGCCTTTTCGAGATAGGTTTTCTCCAGTGTTGAGTTGTAAAGCTCAATCAGGGCAGAAGTGTAGAATGCGTAATCGTCTAAAAAGACATGACTTGAGCGCTTCCCATCACGAAAGCTTGTGTAAAGACTTAGTCCGTCGGACAAGTTCTTTTCAATAAATGCCTGCGATTTTCGTGCTGAATCGAGGTATTTGCTTTTCTCTGTAACCCTATAGAGCATAGCCATTGAGGCAATCATCATAGAATTCCACGATAATAAAATTTTGTCGTCAAGGTGAAGCTTAAAACGTCTTTTTCGGTAGTTATACAGTTTTTTTATTTCCTCTCGAAATTCAGCCTTTAAATCATTGCTTTTAAGCAGGTTAGGGATATTCACGCCCTCAAAATTGCCATTCTTCGTAATATCAAAAGCTTTGCAAAATTCTTCTCCCTTTTCTTTGCCTAAAAGATCAATTATTTCATTTAGAGAAAAGGTATAATATCTTCCCTCAACACCCTCGCTGTCGGCATCTTGAGCACTATAAAAACCGCCGTGCTCAGAGGTCATTTCGTTTAAGATATATTCTGCCGTTTTTTCGGCAGTATCAAGATAAATGTTGTTATTGGAAGCACTGTAAGCCGATGCGTACGCCATTATCAGCAAGGCATTGTCATAGAGCATTTTTTCAAAGTGAGGAGCAAGATAGTACTTGTCCGTGGAATATCTTGAGAACCCGTAACCGATATGGTCAAAGATGCCGCCCTTTCGCATTTGCAGTAGCGTTTTTTCCGCCATCTTCAAAGCATTGGAACTGTCGTTTTGCTTTGCGTACAGCATTAAAAACAGCAGGTTGTGTGGTGTTGGAAACTTAGGTGCACCGCCAAACCCACCATAAGTGCGATCAAAGGTTTTCTCAAAAATCTGTTTTGCACGGTGTGCCAAGTCGCTGTCAATTTCACTGTTTTCTACAGGCGCTGTGGTTTTCAGGTGCTTGATAATTTCTTCCGCAGACTCTAAAAGGTCTGCCTGATTAGACTTCCACCGATCTGCAATTGCATTTAAAAGCTCTGAAAAGCCGGGTCTGCCATATTTCGAATTCGGAGGAAAATATGTGCCGGCAAAAAAAGGCTTTTTATCCCACGTCATAAATATGCTCATAGGCCAGCCGCCGCTACCGGTAAATGCCTGACATACCGACATATACACGCTGTCAATGTCGGGGCGTTCCTCACGGTCTACTTTTATTGAAATAAAATGTTTGTTCAAAATTTCAGCTATTTTTTGGTCCTCAAAGCTTTCGTGTTCCATAACGTGGCACCAGTGGCACGTGCTATAGCCGATGCTCAAAAAAATGGGCTTGTTTTCCGCTTCTGCTTTCCTGAATGCCTCATCGCACCACGGGTACCAGTTCACAGGATTTTCGGCGTGCTGCAAAAGGTATGGGCTTGCTTCGTTTTTTAACTGATTGCTCATTGTTTTCTCCATATCAAACCTCACTACATTAGTATTCCAATATGATTTTATCTACTAATTGCCGCATCTCATCTTTCGAGGAAACTGGATGCGTACCATTAATAATCTCCTGTTTTTTAGCCTCGCTGAGAGATGCAAACTTTTCCATAGCTTCAGGTCTTTGCGCAAGTGCCATTCCAAGACCTACGGGCATTTGGTAATTTTCCATAATTATCACTCTTCTGTATGTAGCATAACCATTTTATAGTGCAATTATTTAGTGGAAGGAGAATGGAGCCAAATAAAAAAGAAGACCCTCCACTACGTAGAGAATCTTCTTTTTGGTCGGAGTGGCGGGACATCGTCAGAATACTTTATGCTCGTATAGTTCCGCTAAATCAAAACATCGACTCGCTAAAAGCATTCTTTCTCTCCGAATCGAGTCTCGCTCAGCTCGCATGCTCGGTGGCATGCACCCTCGCAAAGGCTCGCTGTCGCTACCAACTCTCGCGGGGTTAGGCTTCATGTCCCACCACAGTAACCATTAAAGTATTATCCGAACTACGTTTTTCACGTCCTCTTTTCCGTCGATACGTCGTTAAAAGCCTTGCATATACGCCAGTATATGCTGCATTTTTGCCTATGTCTATATTTTTTATATCTTTTATGTCGTATAAATAAAATTTTTGCGATAATTCGTAGGTGTTTTTTTGGTGTATTTTTTGAATGTTTTCATAAAGTGTATGCTATCAGAAAACCCCACGGAATAGCCAATTTCCTGTATTCCCATATCTGTCGTCTCAAGCAATCTGCACGCTTCGTTAATTCGTATTTTTGTCATGTAATTCTTTACGCTATAGTTATAAGAATTTTTAAATATTTTACACAAATAGGAATGGCTGATATTAAAATGTTTACAAATGCTTGGTAACGTAATATTAGTATTTCCATAGTTACAATTTATATATGCGGCTACCGACTCTGCAAGGTTAAGATTTTCGCTTTTTCTTATGTTGCTGTCCAGAATTTTAAAGAATACAGACAAAACATCATAATACCCCACAGGTATATTACTCAGTATACTTTTAAAAATTCTTCCAAACTGGAGAAGTGTATTTTCAAAGTTTACGCAATGTTTCAGGTAAATCCCATTTGTAAACCCCATTTTTTCGCCATATAACATAGCGTTTTCGCCGCAGAACTCAAACCATACATATTTCCATTTGTTCTTTTCGTCAGGAAAATAGCACAACTTCACATCGGGCGGTATAAAAAACATATCACCTTTTGTTGCATTATATGTCTTTTCCTCCACCATCACAGTGCCGCTTCCGTCAAGAATGATGTGAAGAGTATATAAATGTTGTACTCTAAAATATTTCATGGGTTTTATAAATTCAAAATTGTGAAATCCTATGTAACCTATACTGATATCTTTTTCAGAGCTTTGGGAAAATGCAAGCGTCACTTCAGGATGATCGGTAAAATTCATAGTTGTCACCTCAAGTTAATTATATTGTTTCTATAACTGCAAGTCAAGATAATTGGTGTAAAAAAACACAGTATTTTTATAAATTTATACATTTACATAGGTTTCCTATAGTGATACCATAATAAAAAAACACAGGAGGCCGTTTTGTGAAAAAGATAAATGTAGGAATTGTTGGTTTAGGCAGCAGAGGAAGTTGTAATACTGATAGTGTTATGCGCTTTGATTATGTGAATATCGTGGCAGTTTGCGACTCATATGAAGACAGAGTTAATGAGGTTATAGAAAATGTCACAAAATCAGGTAGACCTGCTCCACTTGGTACTTGTGATTACCATGACCTTTTGAACAATAAGGATATTGACACGATTCTGGTATTCAGTTCATGGGAGTCCCATATAAAAATCGCCGTAGATGCTATGCGTGCAGGCAAGGCTGTTGGCATGGAAGTTGGCGGAGCTTATAACATAAATGAATGCTACGAACTTGTTGAAGTATGGGAAGAAACCAAAATGCCATTTATGATGCTTGAGAACTGTTGTTTCGGCAAAAACGAGCTTTTGGCTTTAAGTCTTGTAAGACAGGGCCTTTTGGGAGATATCGTTCACTGTCACGGAGCTTATGCTCACGACCTTCGCAAAGAAATCACAACAGGCAAAGAAATGCGTCATTATAGACTTAAAAACTATATAGAAAGAAACTGTGAAAATTATCCAACTCACGAGCTTGGTCCTATTGCAAAAATACTTGATATTAACCGTGGTAACAGAATGGTTAAACTTGTCTCACTTGCTTCGAAATCTGTAGGACTTAAGCGTTATATTTCAGACAGAAAAGACACTATCGAAAACAAAGATTTATTAAATACTGAATTTAATCAGGGAGATATTGTAGAAACACTTATCCAGTGTGAAAATGGTGAAACAATCTCACTAAAGCTTGATACCACTCTTCCTCGTTCGTACAGCCGTGAATTTACGGTGCGTGGTACAAAGGGTATGTATGATGAAGTATTGAATTCCGTATTTTTAGATGGTGAGAAAGAGTATTTTGAAACTGACAAATATGCCGGAATTTATCTTAACAGTGCGGACCGCCATTATTATAATTACTTACCTGATGGTTGGAAGAACATAACTAAAGAGCAAATAGAACAAGGCCATGGCGGTATGGATTACTTCAGTTTTAGATGTTTCTTTGAATGTCTTCGCGATAATAAGCCTATGCCTGTGGATGTTTATGATGCAGCATCCTGGATGGCTATTACTCCTCTTAGCGAAGAGTCCATTAAAAAAGGTTGTTTTGTTGAAATCCCTGACTTTACAAAAGGTGCGTGGAAAACAAGAGAAAGACTTGATATCGAATTATAATTTTGTAAAATGTCACTTTTTCCATCGTCAGTCATGACTGCCAGTAATCTTGTGGCTTGTCTAGCCTATAGAAGTTGCTATTACAGGCTTAACCTCTGTAAGAGGCTTTGAAGGCTTGACACAGCATTACAATCACAGGCAGCCGCTCATGTGCGACGACCCTTTTTTAACGAATTCAAAGTTTTCAAAATGATTTTTTAGACTTGCTAAATGTTTGTCATTTAGTCGCAATGCCAAGTTTGTTATGAAATAAAATGATTAAAAATTTTATAAGGGAGGATTATATATGCATATTTTAGTAACAGGCGGTGCCGGATATATCGGCAGTCATACTTGTGTACAGCTTTTAGACGCAGGATATGAGGTAACGGTTGTTGACAATTTGTTAAATAGCAGTGTTGAGGCAATTCGCAGAGTAGAAAATATATGCGGAAAAACAATTAAGTTTTACGAAAAAGATTTGGTAAACAAAGAGGACGTAAGAACGATTTTTTCAGAGAATAGGTTTGATGCGGTAATCCACTTTGCAGGTTTAAAAGCTGTTGGTGAATCCGTTGCAATACCTTTAAAGTATTATCAAAATAACTTGATTAGCACTATGAATCTATGTGATATTATGCAAGAATTTGGTGTTAAGAAACTTGTATTCAGTTCATCTGCTACAGTTTATGGAAAACCCAAAACTGTGCCGATTAGTGAAGATTTTCCTCTTTCTTGTACAAATCCTTATGGAAGAACAAAGCTGATGATAGAAGAAATACTGAGAGATTTGTATGTTGCTGACAGTGAGTGGGATATTGCCATTCTTCGATACTTTAATCCTGTGGGAGCACATGAAAGCGGGCTTATCGGCGAAGATAGCAAAGATGTACCCAACAATCTAATGCCATACGTTGCACAGACTGCAATAGGCAAGCGTGAATATGTTCATGTTTTCGGCGGTGATTATGATACGCCTGATGGTACTGGTGTGCGTGATTATATCCATGTTATCGATCTTGCCGACGGTCACCTTAAAGCTCTTGAAAAAATTTCAGGTAATGTAGGTGTTGTTACGTATAATCTCGGAACCGGTCACGGTTACAGTGTGTTGGACATGATTGCGGCATTTTCAGAAGCCTGCGGTCATCAGGTTCCGTACCAAATAGAGGGCAGACGTCCGGGCGACATAGGTGCTTGCTATGCTGATCCATCAAAGGCATGCGAAGAATTGGGATTTGTAGCCAAGAAAAACCTTAAAGATATGTGCGAAGATGCTTGGCGTTGGCAAAATAAAAACCCTGATGGGTATAACAACTGGGAGGATAAAAAATGAGTAAAACAACATTAGTTGCTTTAGCTGCAGGGATGGGCAGCAGATTTGGCGGATTAAAGCAGATGGAACCTGTATCCGAAAATGGTTCTGTTTTGTTAGATTTTTCGGTTTTCGATGCAGTGAAAGCCGGTTTTGATAAAGTTGTATTTATTATCAAGGAAGAAATGTACGAAGATTTCAAAAAAATAGTAGGAGACCGTATCAAAGGTATTGAGGTTGACTATGTTTTTCAGGAATTAGACAGTTTACCCGACGGAAGAACAAAACCCTGGGGCACTGGACATGCTATTTTGTGTTGTAAAGATAAAGTAAAAGAGCCTTTTGCAGTTATCAATGCAGATGATTACTATGGCAAAAACGCATACAAAGAAATTCATGACTATTTAACAAATGCCAAAGGTAAAGAATTTTCTATGGTTGCGTTTGATTTAAAAAACACATTGACCGAAAACGGCACAGTTGCAAGAGGTGTGTGTGAAATAGAAAATGGATATCTAAAGAGTATCACAGAGAGAACAAAAATCAAAGATTTTAAATATACAGAAAACGGAGATGACTGGTTCCCGCTTGGTGAAGATACACTTGTATCAATGAATTTATGGGGATTTACACCTGAAATTTTTGATATTTTAGAAGAAAAATTCGAAGAGTTCAAGAAAAATATCAAAGATCCAATGAAAGACGAATTTTTCCTGCCGTTTGCAGTTGACGAAAGTATAAAAAGCGGAGATGCAACGGTAAAAGTATTTAATTGCAAAGATAAGTGGTATGGTATGACATACAGAGAAGACATCTATGCAGTTAAAAATGCTATGAAGAAAATGATTGAAGAGGGATACTATAATGGACTTTAATTTTAAGAAGATTTGTGAACAATTTAAAATAGATGGCGATTTTGTCAGTGCGGAAAAGTACGGAGAAGGTCATATAAATGACACGTTTCTGATTAAAACCACAAAAACACAGTATATTCTTCAAAGGGTAAATAATACAGTTTTTAAAAAGCCTGAAGAGGTTATGGAAAATATTTCGAAGGTAACAAGCTTTATGGCAAAGGAAATTACTGCTCGTGGCGGAGACATAACAAGAGAAACATTGACATTGGTAAAAACGCTTGATGAAAAGGATTATTATGTATCAGATGACGGTAGGATATTCCGCATGTACATATTTATAGATAATGCTACTTGTTATCAGATAATTGAAAACGGTGAAGTTTTCTATCAGGCAGCTCGTGCGTTTGGGCAGTTTCAGAAAACATTAAAAGATTTTCCCGCGGACGAACTTCACGAAACAATTGTCAATTTCCATAATACAGTTGACAGATACAGAATTTTCAAAGAGGCTGTAGCAGAGGATAAAATGGGCCGTTTGGAGTCAGTTAAGGCAGAGGTTGAATTTGCACTTGCCCGTGAAAAAGATGCAGGTGTTATTGTTGATGCTCTTAATGAAAGTAGAATACCATTGCGAGTTACTCATAATGACACAAAACTGAACAATGTAATGATAGATGACGCAACAGGTTTAGGTGTTTGCGTAATTGATTTAGATACAGTTATGCCCGGCTCTATGCTCTATGATTTTGGTGATTCCATCAGGTTTGGTGCAAGCACGGCAGCGGAAGATGAACTTGATTTAAATAAAGTAAGTATGGACCTCAATCTTTTTTCTGAATATGTAAGAGGGTATTTAGAGGAACTTGGAGACAGCATAACAAATGAGGAAATTGAACTTTTGCCTATGTCAGCGAAACTAATGACTTTAGAGTGCGGTATAAGATTTTTGACGGATTACCTTGATGGCGATAATTATTTTAAAATCCATAGAGAGCATCATAATTTAGACAGAGCAAGAACACAATTAAAGCTCGTTTGGGACATGGAACAGAAAATGGACGAAATGCATAAAATTATTAAAAAATACATCTAAGTTATGTAATTTAATATATTATCAAAAATTATTCAAATTGAGAGAGTCGGTTTTGATATATCACTTTTGTTTTAAGAATACCATCAGGAAAGATTATTCGCCAAAATTTGTTAGAAACCCAACATTGTTCACTGCGAATTACTCATTAGAAGATATTATGTATATAACCGGCATAGATATCAACAATATTTCAAAACTTATCAAAATGGACGATATATTGAAACGAAGGAGCAAAAGAATAGACTGGACTCCATTATATGATGGCATATTGGTCTAGCCACATTTAAAGCCGTTTTTATGTGGTCAACATTTTGAATTTTTCAAACACCACCAAAACCTCAGTAACCGCTTGGTTACTGAGGTTTTGGTGGTGTGGGAGGCTTCAAGTCCCACTCAAATAAAAAAGAAGACCCTCTACTACGTAGAGAATCTTCCTTTTTGGTCGGAGTGGCGGGACTTGAACCCGCGGCCTCTTGGTCCCGAACCAAGCACGCTACCAAACTGCGCTACACCCCGAAAACTCATATCACACCCTACTATTATAATAGGATATTAGTAATAAGTCAAGAAAAATTTGATGGGTTTCGCATAAGAAACTCTGTAAAATTATCGTACAGCTCTTTTTCAAGAGGACTGGTTAAAAATTTGTTTCTCTTGTAAAGGAGCTTCATCCTTTCGGCACGCTTTCGTGCGACTGCTTTGGGTATTTTACATATATCGGCAATTTCGTCAGCGGTATGTAAATTCATTCCCCACAAAACGCACGCAGGAGAAAGTATGCGCAGTGCAAAGTCATCCGCATCCACCTCGAAAGGCGAGTGTTTATCCTTATTATCCTGCCAATACTGCCCGACTCTTAGCGGGTGTCCAAGAAAAATGTGCCCCATCTCGTGTGCAATTGTAAAACGTATGTCCTCATAGCACATCGAGTCGTCATATACAATGTACCATACCCCGTTGTCAAGAATACTCAATCCACTTTCATCCTCATGAAGAAGATGCGTGTCGCTGTTCTTTATTATTTTAATATCCACAGATTCAGCCACTGAAACTATATCCAGCGGAAGAGAATGTACGTCGCACGAGAGAAGAAGTCTCCATGCACCATCCCGAACCTTTTTATATCTTCCGTAAACGCCACTCATTTTTTAAGGTCATCCTCGTTTTTAACTGTTGGTGCAGATGCAATAATTTTCGATAAAGATGGGTTGTTTTGAACGATTGTAGGTGATGTCTGCATAGAAGGATCACGAACAACCGTAAAAACACTTTTTTTCTGCTCCTTTGAATCGAAATCTTTTTTCATAAAATCACCTTTTCACCTATTTTATTTCCTGTTCTAAATCATCAAAATCGTTTGTTGAAAAGAATTCTCCCAACGTAATTTCCAGTCCGTCGCAAAGCTTCTTAATTGTTCTTAAGCTGATATCCCTACGTGATTTATCCATCATACTGTATACAGTAGATGGTGTTACTCCTGATACATTTGCAAGCTCGTTTATCCGCATATCTCTTTCTGCACAGAGCTCCGCAAATCTTTTTACAACCATATCTTTAACATCCATTTTAAAACACCTCACAAGAACATTGTAGAATGTTTTTCATTTGTGCGTATACGCAAGAGCGTAATAGAAATTATAAACAAGTAGTTTAAAATTTCAAAAAGGCTAAGCACCATAGGTGTTCAGCCTTTAAAATTACAAAAATTTTCTGATGTCTACCGCCAGCTTCTCTTCAAGGTTGATAAGTCTTTTGGTTATATCCTTTGAAACCTCGTCTGCGGCATCGTACTGATTTAGATAGCGATTGAGCGATTTCACGCCCATATTGCATCCGTCAGTAATCAAGTCTGCAACGGTGTTGTCTGACTCGTCCATTGCAAGCTTCATGTTGGTTTTCATCCACGACATTCCCTTTGCCATAGCTGCAGGCTCCTTGCCGTCATCATGGTATTTGTCAAGGAGAGAATTTATTTCGTCGTGCAGCTTGGTGTGTTCGTCCTTGCAGTCTAAAAGAAGCTTTTCAAACTCGCTGCTTTCCACATTTTCCGTAACATCCTCAATGGAGTTAATTCCCATTTTTACGCCCGCATCACATTCACGAAGAAGCTTTATAGTGTCCTGTTCTATCATTTTGTTGTCCCCCTTTTCTTTTTGCGGTTATTATACCCGCTGAAAAAGGGTTTATACAAAAAAGGAATGTAAAACTGATGTGCCCCTTCGAAATCATTTAACTTTTTGGCTCCCCCTGTTGGACTTGCTTTTCTGCGGAAAAGCCACGGGCGGACAAACAGTCCTCCGGATTGTTTGCTTGAAACCTCCCTTTCAAGTCCTTCAGAAAAAATAAAAAAAGAAAACCAATCCTTACGGACTGGCTTTCTTTTTCTGGCTCCCCCTGTTGGACTTGAACCAACGACAACGCGGTTAACAGCCGCGTGCTCTACCGACTGAGCTAAGGAGGAATATTTAGTTTTATCAACAACTAAAGTTTATTATATCATCTTTTTTTAAAAATGCAATACATTTATTAAAAAAAACGGGGATATTTTTCTTGCAAAATGACTTTTCCCCTTATAAAATGCCTATAACAACACACAAATATGCCAATGTTAAAAAAAAATTAATAATTTGATTATTTTATATATGAATTTGCCGTGTAATATGATAATATAGATAACAGGGAGGTTATGATATGAACAACGAATTTAACGATATAAACGATATAAATGAAGAAGTTATTGAAATTACTTCCGAAGAAGTAGAAACAGTGGAGGAAAAACTCGAAAATCAGACCGAAGAAGAGACGCCCGCAGAGGAAGAGGTTAGTCCTGATTTTACGGTAACAAAGCATACTACAAAAAAGAAAAAGAGAGTTTGGCACAAGGTTGTTGCTCTTTCTCTTGTAGGAGGTATTCTGGCAGGAACAGCTTTTGGTATTGCTAATAATCTGTCAACAAAGTTTATGCGTGCACAAATTCCGATTGAATCTACCAAAGTAACGCTTTCCAAGGCAGAGACGCCGTACACAGAGGGATCAACAATTTCTCAGATTGCCCAGGCTTGTATGCCCTCGATTGTTGCGATAACAAATCGTGGTGAGTCGGATGTTTTAACGTTTTTCGGCAGATACACTCAAGAAAGCACCAGTTCGGGAAGCGGAATAATTATAGGGAAGAACGATGAGGAGCTTCTTATCGTAACAAACTACCACGTGGTTGCAAATTCAAAAGAGCTGAGTGTTGTATTCAGCTCCGTTGAGGAGAAGCTCGAAACCGGAGTAAACGGCTCGGTAGATATTGAGGACAACGAGCTTATTCCCCAGGCAGTTGTAAAAGGATACAATTCCGACAAGGACCTTGCAGTTATTGCAGTTTCTTTAAGTGATATTCCCTCTGAAATTTTCTCAGAAATCAAGATTGCTACAATTGGTGATTCCTCGGCACTCAAGCCCGGCGACAGTGTTGTTGCAATCGGTAATGCTCTTGGTTACGGTCAGTCCGTAACAACGGGTATTATAAGCGCTGTGAACAGAAAAATCACAATGGAATCTTCAAACGGGTCAAGCTATGTTACAAATTCCTTTATTCAGACAGACGCCGCAATCAATCCCGGCAACAGCGGCGGTGCACTCCTTAATATGGCGGGAGAGCTTATCGGCATAAATTCGGTTAAGATAGCTTCAAGCGGTGTTGAAGGAATGGGATATGCAATCCCCATCACTGACGTAAGCAGCATAATCGATGAGCTTATGATAAAGGAAACAAGAAGTGTCGTAGACGAGGATAAGCAGGGGTTTCTCGGCATTTCGGGGCAGGATGTAACGGCAAGTGTATCGCAAAGCTTCGGTATGCCTGAGGGCGTATTTGTGGTATCGGTTATGGAAAATCTTGCGGCAGATAATGCAGGCATCAAAAAGGGAAACATTATCACCGAAATTGACGGATATACCGTAACATCAATCGCTCAGCTGCAGGAAAGGCTTACCTATTATAAAAAAGGCGAAACCGTCAAGGTTAAAATTCAGGTGCAAACAGAAAACGGCTACAAGGGAAAAACAGTAGAGGTTAAGCTTAGCAGCCGTGCCGAAAATATTGACGAATAAAAATAAAAAAGGTATTGACAATCGCACTTTAGTGTGGTAATATGAGTGAAAGAAATTTTTTAAGGAGAACAAAAATGCTTATTTTCGCTATCGCATTTGCATATTTTTACTTTTACTTTATTTGCACACAAAGTAAGAGTGATTTTTGCTGCGATTAATTTTAAGTAAGCTTTTAACTTCAGGCTCTGCAGTGATAATCACTGCAGAGCTATTTTATTTTAGAAAGGGTCTTGAAAATGATTGTTGTAGTTAATAATAATGCACAGAAGGAGCAGTTCGATAATCTTGTATCATGGATTGAGGGGCAAAATGTTGCCGTTCACATTTCAAAGGGTGAATACAATACTGTTCTCGGTCTTATTGGCGACACAAGCCGTATTGACACTGAGCTTTTGGAAGGGCTTGAAATTGTATCACGTGTTATGCGTATTTCCGAGCCATTTAAAAATGCTAACAGAAAGTTTAATCCCACCGATACCTGCATAAACGTAGGCAATACAAAGATAGGCGCGGGACACTTTGCGATGATTGCCGGCCCGTGCTCTGTTGAGAGTGAGGAGCAGATTATCGAGGTTGCAAAAAAAGTAAAGGCGTACGGGGCGACGATGCTTCGTGGCGGTGCTTTTAAGCCAAGGACATCACCCTACGACTTTCAGGGGCTGAGAGGCGAGGGGCTTAAGCTCTTGATTGAAGCAAAAAAAGAGACGGGGCTCCCGATAGTTACTGAAATTATGAATGCTGACCATCTTCCGCTTTTTGAAGAAGTTGACGTAATTCAGGTCGGTGCAAGAAATATGCAGAACTTCGAAATGCTTAAAGAGCTTGGAAAAACAAAAAAACCAATTCTTCTCAAGCGTGGCCTTGCGAACACAATCAAGGAATTTTTGATGAGTGCTGAATATGTTATGAGCGAGGGTAATGAAAACGTTATTCTCTGCGAAAGAGGTATAAGAACCTTTGAGACCTACACAAGAAATACGCTCGATATTTCTGCAGTGCCTATGATTAAAGAGCTTAGCCATCTTCCCGTAGTTGTAGACCCGAGCCATGCTTGCGGACTTTCAAGGCTTGTTAAGCCGCTTGCACTTTCGGGTGCGGCTGTCGGTGCGGACGGACTTATGATAGAAGTACACAATGACCCTCAGCACGCACTTTGCGACGGAGCACAATCGCTTACGCCGGAGCAGTTCAAGGATGTATGTACGGCAGTACAAAAAGTGCTCGACGCTGTCAGATAAGGGGGCGCTTTTATGAAGATAGGTATAGCAGGGCTTGGACTTATCGGCGGCTCGCTGGCAAAGGCTTTTTCTGCCCTTGAAAATACCGAGGTTTTCGGCTATGATATAAACAGAAGTGTTACTCTCAGTGCAAAGCTTGAGGGAGCAATAAAAGATGAATTAACCGAGCAAAACATTGGCGAGTGCAATTACATTATTATCGCTCTTTATCCTCAAAACACGATTGACTTTGTAAAAATGCACGCAGACAGAATTTCCAAAGATGCTATTGTAGTGGACTGCGGAGGCGTAAAAGGAAACGTATGCGATGAGTGCTTTGATATAGCGGATAAGCACGGATTTCGTTTTGTAGGCGGGCATCCGATGGCGGGCACTCACTTTTCGGGCTTTTCACATTCGAGAGCTTCTCTGTTTTCTTCGGCATATATGATTTTAGTCCCGCACAGAATGGAAAAGATTGAAACTCTTGCTGAGCTTAAGGAGCTTTTTGTAAGAATAGGATTTAAGGGCGTTACCGTAACGACGGCTGAGGAGCACGACAGGATTATTGCATACACGTCTCAGCTTGCACACGTTGTTTCAAGTGCGTATATAAAAAGCCCCAATGCAAAGGTGCACAAGGGCTTTTCGGCAGGCAGCTACCGTGATATGACGCGTGTTGCAAGGCTTAATCCCGAAATGTGGGCAGAGCTTTTCCTGAGCAACCGTGAAAATCTGGTCGGCGAAATTGACCATCTTATAGATGAACTTGTTAAATATAAAAACTCGATACAAAATAATGATTTTGAAGAACTCAGGGACCTTCTTGCAGAGGGTACAAAAATAAAAGAAAGCATTGATTGATATGAATGAAATTTTTGTAGACGCATCAAAAAAATATTATGTTTATGTAGAGGACGGTCTGCTTGGTCAGGTAGGAACCTTTTCTAAGGAAAAGGGACTTTGGGGCAAGGCGGCAATAATTTCTGACTCAAATGTTGCGCCTCTTTATATGCAGACAGTCAAAAAGTCGCTCGAGGACAGTGGCTTTAAGGTGTGTACATACGTATTTGAAAGCGGGGAAGCGTCGAAAAACGCAGACACATTTGTTGAGATTTTGAATTTTCTTGCTGAAAACAAGCTTAGCAGAACCGACACTGTATTTGCTCTCGGCGGCGGAGTTGTCGGAGATATGGCAGGCTTTTGTGCAGCTACATACCTGAGGGGAGTAAATTTTGTGCAGCTTCCTACAAGCCTGCTTGCAATGGTTGATTCATCCGTTGGCGGAAAGACCGCAATTGACCTTAAATGCGGAAAAAACCTTGCAGGTGCGTTTTATCAGCCAAAGTTTGTGCTTTGCGACGTCAATGCACTTGATACACTGCCGTCAATATATTACAACGATGCGATGGCAGAGATTATAAAGTACGCCTTTATTTACGATGCGTCGCTTGTAGATGCTCTTAAGGAAGATACGCCCGACATCAAAGAAATCATAACACGGTGTATAAAAATTAAAAGCGAGGTTGTGTCAAAGGACGAGTTTGAGGGCGGGCTCCGTAAAATTCTGAATTTCGGGCATACGGTTGGACACAGCGTAGAGCTTCTTTCGGATTACAAGATTACGCACGGGAATGCAGTTGCAATCGGTATGTTTGTTATAGCTAACGCTCTTGAAAAAAGAGGTCAATGTAAAATAGGGACAACAAAAGAGCTTCTCTGGTTGTTAGACAAGTACTCACTTCCCTGCAAAAGTGCTTTTTCAGCCAAAAGTCTGGCAGAAAAAGCCCTCAACGATAAGAAAGCATCAGGCGATACTATTTCGCTTGTAACTATATCTGAGATTGGAAAAAGCGGATATGAGAAAATTGATTTTACCACTCTCAGAGAACTGATAGAAGAAGGTCTTAAAGAATGAAAGTTACACTATCACCTGAAAAACTGCAGGGCAGTGTAAAAGCACCGCCGTCAAAGTCATATATGCACAGAGCACTCATTTGTGCTTCGATTTCTGAAGGAGAAACCGAAATTCTGTGCGACAGCTTCTCCAATGATATCGTGGCTACTGCATCATGCCTTGAAAACTTAGGTGCAAAGGTTTCGATGAGGGATGGGAAAATTGTTGTCGGCACGGTAAAGAGGACAGACTCCACCGTAACGATTGATTGCGGGGAAAGCGGCTCGACGCTCAGATTTATGCTTCCGTTTGTTGCGGCACTTGGTCAAAGTACAATTATAACGGGTGCGAAAAGGCTTGGTGAGCGTCCTCTTGCACCTCTTTGCGAGGCAATTTCAGGCAGAGGCGCAGAGATTTTCTGTGAAAAGGGAGCATCACTCCCCTGCACCGTAAAAGGAAAAATGCAAAGTGGTGAATACAGCGTTAAGGCGAATATCAGCTCACAGTTTGTTTCGGGGCTTATTATGGCTCTTGCAATGTGCGGCGGGACTGTTTTAACCGAGGGAGAAATTGTTTCAGCCCCTTACATAAATATGACATTAGATGTTATGAAACGCTTTGGGATAAGCGTCGAAACAAAAGGAAACATATTTAAGGTTAAAAAAATCGCCACTCCTGCACTAAAGAGCATTTGTGCCGAAGGAGATTTTTCAAACGCGGCTTTCTGGCTTGTTGCGGGAGCGATAGGCTGTGGCGAAATCGTATGTGAAAACCTGAGCGAAAATACAAAGCAGGGAGATATTAAAATAGTTGAAATTTTAAAGCAAATGGGAGCAGATATTTCGTTTAAAAATTCAAAGGTAACGGTAAAGCCGTCTCGCCTTACAGGCGTAGAAATAGATGCGGAAAATATTCCTGACCTTGTACCTGTGCTTTGCGTGGCGGCAGCTTGTGCCGATGGTGAAACGGTGATAAAAAATATATCAAGGCTTCGTGAAAAGGAAAGCGATCGAGTTGAGTCAACAATGGCAATGCTTCAGGCACTTGGTGGAGATATAAGGTGTGAAGGAAACTCTCTAATCGTGAAAAAGAGCAAGCTTCATTCAGGTGAGGTGGACAGCTACAACGACCATAGAATTGCTATGTCGGCGGCAGTTGCATCTGTGGTGGCAGACGGAGAAGTAACAATAAACGGGGCTGAGGCAGTAAATAAATCATACCCCGACTTTTTCGAAAAATTTCATTCATTGGAGGTAAGAGTATGAGCTTTTCCTTTGGAGAAAAAATAAAAATCACAATATTCGGGCAATCTCATTCCGAGGCGATGGGTGTTGTCATTGAAAATCTTCCTGCGGGCTTTAAAATTGACGAAGATAAGCTTTCTGAGTTTATGAAAAGGCGTGCCCCCGGTCAGGACGAATTTTCAACTCCCAGGAAAGAGGAGGATAAGGTTCATTTCCTTTCGGGGCTTGTAGACGGCAGAACGTGTGGAGCAAGTCTTTGTGCAGTTATCTATAACACAAATGTACGCTCAAAGGATTACGATAATCTGAAAAATATCCCCCGCCCGTCTCATGCAGATTTCGCTGCATGGGCAAAGTTTGGCGAAGCCCGTGATGTGCGTGGCGGCGGTCAGTTTTCGGGTAGGCTTACGGCTTGCATTTGCATTGCAGGCGGTATTTTAAAACAGATTTACGAGGCTCAGGGTATTTACATCGGGGCGCATATATCATCTATCGGTAAAATTGAAGATGATTTGTTTGACGCAGTAAATGTAACGCAAAAGGATTTCCCCGACGGAAAAGACTTCCCCGTTTTAAATAATGAAAAGGGCGAGCTTATGAAAGAGAAAATCAGAGACGCACGCCTTGACAAAGACAGTATAGGCGGCACGGTAGAATGTGCAATCTGCGGACTTGATGCAGGCTTAGGCGACACTATGTTTGCAGGGCTTGAGGGTCGTATATCAAGCACGGTTTTTGCAATTCCTGCTGTTAAGGGAATAGAATTCGGCAGCGGCTTTAAAGGAAGCGAAATGCTTGGCTCGGAAAATAACGACGAATTTTGTATTGTAAATGGCGAAGTAAAAACAAAAACAAATAATCACGGCGGAATTTTAGGCGGAATATCTTCGGGAATGCCGATAGTTTTCAAAGCGGCGTTTAAGCCGACACCGTCAATTGCAAAAGAACAACAAAGCGTTGATTTGTGTAAAATGCAAAATACAACGCTTGTTATAGAGGGAAGACACGACCCCTGCATTGTAAAGCGTGCAGTACCATGTGTTGAAGCGGCAGCGGCAATAGCGCTGGCAGACTTAATTTTGAAATGAGGTTGTAGAAATGGACATTAAAGAATGCAGAGAAAAAATTGATTCTATAGACAAGGAGCTTGTAGGTCTCTTTGCCGAAAGAATGAACGTAGCAAAAGAGGTTGCAAAATACAAAAAGGAAAATAATCTTGCCGTTTTTGACAGTGAGCGTGAAAGGCAGCTTCTTGAAAGTGTGGAAAATCAGGCGGGAGAAGAATTTGGCGACTACACTCGTCGTCTGTATGGGTCAATCCTTGAGCTTAGCAGAGCGTATCAGAACAAAACTCTCACGGGGGAATCCCTTCTTTCAAAAAGCATTGAAAATGCAATAGAAAACACTCCCAAGCTTTTCCCCGAAAAGGCAGTTGTTGCCTGTCAGGGAATTGAAGGTGCTCACTCGACACACGCTTGCGAGAAGATTTTTGAAAAGCCGTCTATTATGTATTGCCAGACGTTTGAGGCGGTTTTCCAGGCAGTTGATAACGGCTTGTGCAAATACGGTGTTGCACCGCTTGAAAACAGTAGTGCAGGCTCGGTTAACCAGATTTACTCGCTTATGTCGAAGTATAAATTCAGCATTGTTCGTAGTACAAAAATGCAGATTGAGCATTGTCTGCTTGGCGTGAAAGGCGCAAAGATTTCAGATATCAAGGAGATTTATTCACATCCGCAGGCAATATCGCAGTGCAGTGATTTTATTGCAACACTTAATAAGAGCGTTAAAATTATCCCTTGCGAAAATACCGCCATTGCCGCAAAAAAGGTGGCAGATGCAAACGACGCTTCAATAGCAGCGATTTCGGCTGCAGAGTGTGCAGAGCAGTACGGAATTGAAGTAATTCAGAGCTATGTACAGAATACTTCAAACAACTACACCCGTTTCATCTGCTTTACAAAAAATCTTGAGATTTATCCCGGTGCGGACAGAACGAGTCTCCTTATTCAGACTCCTCACAAGCCGGGTGCACTTTACAACGTTATCGCATACTTCTACACATTCGGCATAAATATTCTCAAGCTTGAGAGCCGTCCTATACCCGAAAGTGATTTCGAGTTTATGTTCTACTTCGACCTTGAAGTACCCGTTTATTCCGATAAATTAAAAAGAGTGATTGACCAGCTTGTACAATCACTTGGCGAAAGCCATATAAAATATCTTGGGAGCTACAGAGAAGCGTAATGAAGATTTATCTTATAGCAGAAAAGCTATCACACTCATTTTCGCCGTTTATACACGGCAAGCTGGCGGATTACGAGTACCGGCTTAAAGAACTGAATAAGGATGAGCTTGAAGAATTCTTCAAAAAGCGTGATTTTGACGGGCTTAATGTTACCGTTCCATATAAGGTGGAGGTTATGAAGTACCTTGATTTTATCTCCCCCGAGGCACAGGAATGCGGAGCGGTAAACACCGTCGTAAATAAAAACGGTAAGCTCTGCGGCTATAACACCGATTACTACGGCTTTTGTTATATGGCAGAGAGCGGAGGAGTATCTCTTGAGGGAAAAGACGTTGTTATAATTGGCAGCGGTGGTGCATCAAAGCCTGTGTTTTTGGCATCTGAAAAGCTTGGGGCAAAACGCACAAGAATTCTTTCGCACGCCGATAATAAAAAGGGCAGTGTGGAAAAGTTTTACGACTGCGATGTTTTAATAAATACAACGCCCGTTGGGATGTTTCCCGAAACAGGTGTGTCGCCTGTTGAATTAAAGAATTTTGAAAGGTGCGAGTGCGTTCTTGACGTAATCTACAACCCGTCGAAAACAAAGCTTTTGCTTGATGCCGAAAGACTTGGAAAAAAAGGCGTAAACGGTCTTTCTATGCTTGTGGCACAGGCAAAAAAAGCGTGCGAAATTTTTACGGGAAAAGCAGTTCCCGATGAAAAAATTGCAGATATACAAAAGCTTTTGGAGAATGAAACAAAAAACATAATCCTTGTAGGTATGCCCGGCTCAGGCAAAACAACCCTCGGTAAAATAATAGCTGAAAAAATGGGACGTGAATTTGTCGATACAGACGAAATCATTTCGCAAAGCTACGGATTGCCTAAGGATATAATAAATACTCAAGGTGAGGCAGCTTTTAGAAAAATTGAGAGCGATGTATTTTCGGAGGTTTCAAAAAAAAGCTCTCTTGTGATTTCAACGGGCGGAGGAATTGTTACCGTGCCTGAAAATCTTGACCTTTGCAGGCAGAATGGCTGCTGCGTTTTCATTGAGCGTGAGCTTAATTTGCTTGAAACAAAGGGAAGACCGCTTTCGCAGGGCGACAATGCTCTTGAAAAGCTTTACAAGGTGCGCGAGCCTCTTTACAGAGCTTTTGCCCAAGGCTGCGTTCGAAACAACGCCACGCCCGAAATAGTGGCAGAAAATGTCATAAATAAATTTAAAGACAGGTGATATAATATGAAAATACTCGTTATAAACGGACCTAATCTCAATATGCTTGGCGTGCGTGAGCCTGATGTGTATGGAAAGTTGACATATCAGGACCTTGTCGATATGATAAATGAGAAAGCCAAAGCCTGTGCTGTAGATATTGAGATTTTCCAGTCAAATCACGAGGGAGAAATCGTAGATAAAATCCAAAAGGCGTATAAAAACGTCGACGCAATTATTATAAACCCTGCGGCATACACCCATACAAGCGTTGCAATTTTAGATGCGCTTAAGGCAGTTTCAATTCCAACCGTTGAAGTGCATCTCTCCGACATAGAAAAACGCGAG
>JAZNOC010000092.1:0-14779 GCA_045580605.1 Clostridia bacterium
GCCTTTTTTATTTCCTCTACACTTACCTGTGTAAATTCAAACACAGTAGAGCGTGAAAGAATAGCGTTGTATATATAAAAATATGGATTTTCAGTAGTAGATGCAATAAGCGTAACGCTGCCATCCTCTATACATTCAAGAAGCGACTGCTGCTGTTTTTTGTTAAAATTCTGAATCTCGTCAAGATAAAGCACAACTCCGTCTTCACCTAAAAGTGAGCGTGATTCCTCAACAAGCTTTTTTATATCGGACACAGATGCATTGGTCGCATTAAGCTTATAAAAAGGCTTTTTCACGGTTTTTGCCGCAATGTTTGCAACTGTGGTTTTGCCTATCCCCGACGACCCGTAAAATATCATATTTGGTATTTCGCCTGATTTTATTATGTTATACAAAACCTTCCCTTCAGAAAGGATATGTTGCTGTCCTACAACATCTTCAAGCGTTTGCGGACGAATTCTGTCAGACAGTGGATTTCGCACCTACGTTCACTCCCTCCGTTATAAGTTTACTTGGCACAACAAAGTTAAACGCATTGTGCACAATTTCAAATTCTGAAACCTGTGTATTCGTTATTTCGCCGTCAATTGAAATTCTTATGCATTTTGGTGATGTTATTTTCACCTTTCTGCATCTTTTGCTTGATACAATATTTTCGATATTCTTAAGCTTTAAATACGTGCCGTTTATGTATCTTGGAAGCAACTTAAGAAATTTGAGCCTTGAAATATTTTTAACTATGTTGATATTTATGTTACCGTCATTAGTGCATGCAATGGGGTTAGTTTTAAGACCTCCACCGCAGTAGCATCCGTTTGCGATTGAGGTAAGAAGCAGTTCACCGCAAAACTCACTTGTGCCATCAATTTCAACCTCTAAGTTTGAGGTTTTTTTCTTCACAAGATTTATAAAGATAGAAATAAAATAAGCAAGCGAACCATTAAAAAAAGTTTTTTCCTTTACTTCATTCGTGGTATCGACAACTGCACAGTCAAACCCTACGTTAAACATATTTGCACAAAAACCGCTTTTTATATTGCTGTCTGTTTTTAAGTCATATTTTATGGCATCACATTTAACACATTCAGCAAACATTTGCTTCTCTAGGTCAAAAAATCCCTCGTGCGATGCAAAATTCCTGCAAAAATCGTTGCCCGTACCAATTGGAACAATTCCAAGCTGTGTTCCCTCAAATCCAATGGCACCGTTTAAAACCTCGTTAAAGGTACCGTCGCCGCCACATGCAATAAAACGTGTAGGTCCATTTTTGGTGCAATAATCACGCACAAATATGCTTGCATCACCTGCAAATTTGGTTACATAAATCTCTGCCCCGAATTTTGAGCAAATGTTTTTGATGGCTTCGACCGCATTATGAAATTTTTCCCCACGCCCCGCATTTGGATTTACGATAAAAACTGTTTTCATACTCTCACCTATCCAACTATAAATGCCGCCAATGCACTGCCAAGAGCAACGGTCAAAAGTCCACAGTTAAAGAAAGCAAGCGCTATTGCCACAATGCACCCTACCACTGCAGACAATATAGAACCGGTACTGTAAAAAACTGCCGGAAATGTCATTGCAGAAAGCACCGTATATGGCACATAATATAAAAATGACTGCACCCACCTGTTCTCTATCTTTTTATGAAAGACTATAATGGGGATTGCACGTATCAGATATGTAACCAGTGCCATTGTAGCTATGCATAAAAATAAGTACGACGTTTTCATGAGTTTTCCTCCTTAACCGGAAACAATGTTGCACAGATTGCACTTACCAAAACGGTAACAATAATAATAACCCATCCGTCAGAAATTGATTTAAGAAAAGGTGTAAAGCGAAAAATCACACTCACACAAATAGCCAGAACTGCAGAAATCAAAACATTTTTGTTTTTTGCCGCAGGTGGTACAATAATTGCGATAAACATACCATAGAGCGCAATACCCATTGCTGCTGCAACCTTCTCAGGAAGAAGCGTTGCAGCAAAAGAGCCTATCGCCGTGCCGCTGGTCCATCCTAAAACAGGGGTTAATATAAGCCCCGCCATATATGAGGTTTTAAGCGTTTTTCTATGCCGCATTGACACAGCAAAAATCTCATCAGTTATGCCAAAGGAAATAAAAAATCTATCTGAAAAGCGTACAGAAGAATCAATCTTTTGTGATACAGAAAGAGACATCAGAAAGTATCTCATATTTATTATAAGCGTAGTTAAGGCAAGCTCCAGAAGAGTACCCGATGCAATCATAATATTTATTCCTGCAAACTGCCCTGCACTCGTCAAATTTGAAAGCGAGGTAAGTACAGCAGCCCAAATCGGAATACCGTTTTTGGTTGCCGTCAGACCAAACGCCATCGATACAGAAAAATATCCCAGACAAATCGGAAATCCATCTTTTATTCCATTTATAAATTCATTTTTCTTCATTTGAAACACCTTATACTTTTATCCTGCTTAAATTATATTATATAATTTATTTTGTTTTTTTACAAGTACAATCTTACATTTTGGAAACTAAAATACTTTTTGTAAAATTTGATTGCCGACACTTGAAATCTGGCGAAACTTGTTGTATAATACAACTTGATGTTACAAAAAGAAAGGATGAAATTTATGGCAATCGGCTTTGATAATGACAAATATCTTCACATGCAGTCAGAGCATATAAGAAACCGAATTGCACAGTTTGGCGGCAAGCTGTATCTTGAATTCGGCGGTAAGCTTTTTGACGATTACCATGCCTCAAGAGTACTCCCCGGTTTTGAGCCTGACAGTAAGTTAAAAATGCTTATGCAAATCAAAGACCGTGTTGAATTTGTTATTGCCATAAATTCAGACGATATAGAAAAAAACAAAAAAAGAAGCGACTTGGGAATTACTTACGATATCGATGTAATTCGTCTTATAGATGCCTTCCGTTCTCTTGGTTTTTATGTAGGTAGTGTTGTTCTTACACGCTTTAATTCACATCCGTCTACAATTGCTTTCCAGAAAAGGATTGAAATGCTAGGCGTAAAGGTTTATAAGCACTATACAATCGAGGGCTATCCGTCAGATGTTGCTAAAATAGCAAGCGACGAAGGCTACGGAAAGAATGATTATATCGAAACGACAAAAGAGCTTATTGTTGTAACAGCGCCCGGTCCCGGCAGCGGCAAAATGGCAACCTGCCTTTCACAGCTTTATCATGAGCATAAAAAGGGTATTCAATCGGGATATGCAAAGTTTGAGACCTTCCCTGTTTGGAATCTTCCGCTTACGCACCCCGTTAACCTTGCTTACGAGGCCGCAACTGCTGACCTGAACGATGTTAATATGATTGACCCGTTCCATCTTGATGCTTATGGTGATACAACAGTTAATTATAACCGAGATGTTGAGATATTCCCCGTTGCAAAAGCTATGCTTGAAAAGATTTTGGGTGAATGTCCGTACAAATCTCCAACAGATATGGGTGTAAATATGGCGGGCAACTGCATAATTGATGATGAAGCTACAAGAAATGCATCAAAGCAGGAAATTGTCCGCAGATACTACACATCTCTTTGCGACCAGAAGAAAGGTCTTGTTACCGATGATGTTGTTTTAAGGCTTGAGCTTCTTATGAGTAAGGCAGGCGTAACACCAAACGACCGTGCAGTTATCTTGCCCGCACTCAAAAAGGCAGAACAAACCGGCAAACCGGCTGTTGCTCTTCAGCTACCTGATGGTAGGATTATAACGGGTAAGACATCACAGCTTTTGGGCTCTTCTGCCGCAGTACTTTTAAACGCATTAAAAGAGCTTGCAGGTATAGACGATGAGGTTGAGCTTATATCGCCACATATTATTGAACCTATTCAAAAGCTTAAAACAGAGCATTTTGGAAACAGAAATCCAAGACTGCATACAGACGAGGTACTCATTGCTCTTTCAATTTGTGCCGCAACCGATACTAATGCAAACCTTGCCTTCGGACAACTGAGTAATCTCAGGGGATGCGACGCGCACTCTTCGGTTATACTTTCATCTATAGACGTAAAAGTGTTCAAAAGACTTGGCGTAAATGTAACGTGCGAGCCTGTATATCAGGAAAAGAAAAACTAACTATTAAGAGAACTGTTAAAATTCTAACAGTTCTCTTTTTAATGTCAAATTTTGTCTATTATTAGCTATGAGATTTCTTGACCTTGCTTCTCTGTATTTTGTATAATAAATTCAAAAGGAGGAGATTTTATGAAAAAACCCTTGTTATCAGAAATGACTCTCAGAGAAAAAATTGGTCAGATGCTTGCCCCACATCATTGGGATGTGTACGGCAAGGTTGAAGTTGGCTATGACTTTTCTGAATGTGATATTGAAGAAGTAAAGGCACGCTACGCAAAAGAGCAGTTTGGTACTATTCGTGGCGAGCAGGTTGGTGTTTACTATGCCGACCCTGAAAATGGTCAGAAAATAAATAAGGTTGAAGGCTATGTTGAGGGCGGTCTTTTGTCAAACAACTCTATAAAGGTGGACACGGAGCCATACAGAAAATTTCTCGAAAAACATAATTCTTATATGAAAATTCCCGCTCTTGTAGGTGGCGACTGTGCAATCGGCGGTGCAAACGTTTTTAACGACTTGTCTTGGATAATAAACTGCGGTGCAATCGGCGCTGCAGACTCCGAAGAGCTTACCTTCGCCTTAGGTGCGGCCGTTGCAAGAGAAATGCGTTGTGGCGGTATCAACTGGAGATGGTGCCCTGTTGTTGACCTTGGCAACAGAAACAGTTACTCCACACTTCGTACCTTTGCGATTGACGATCCCGAGCGCACAGTAAAGCTTGCTATTGCTTACCTCAAAGGTATGCAGTCAGAGGGTGTTGCGGCGTGCGCAAAACACTTCCCCAGCGAAGGCAGAATGGAAGCAAGAGACTCCCACTTTACAAGCACATCAAACCCCGACACTATAGAAGAATGGTGGGCTGAGCAGGGTAAGGTTTACAAGGAAGTCCTGGATGCTGGCGTATACTCGGTAATGGTAGGGCATCAGTCCTTCCCCGCTGTTGATGACAGAAAGATTAACGGCAAATATGTTCCCTCAACCATTTCCAAAAAAGTTATCACAGATTTACTTAAGGGCGAGCTCGGCTTCAAGGGTGTTGTTATCACTGATGGTATCGGTATGGCAGGTCTCTATTCACTTATGCCTTACGAAGAGCTTATTGTAGAGCTTGTAAACGCAGGCAACGATGTAATCCTTGGTTCTAAGCTTCCGTCAGGCGACCTTATTGAGGCAGCCGTTCTCGACGGTCGTATCCCTGAATCAAGAATTGATGATGCGTGTCAGCGTGTTCTTAATATGAAAGAAAAGCTTGGTATGTTTGAGGATGACTACTATAATCTTCCTTATAAGGCTGAGAATGTAGTAGGTGAAACAAGAAGAATAAGCGAGGAGATTGCAAAACGCAGCATTACTCTCGTTCGCGACAATTTCAACCTTCTTCCTCTTAACAAGAAGGACATCAAGAAGGTTACTGTTATTATTTCAACACACAGCGAGACCTTTGTCCCCAGACTTGATGCTTTGAAAAAAACCTTTGAAGAACGTGGTATAGAAGTTAAAATGCAGCGTCGTTTAAAGAGTGCTGCTGAGCTTAAGGAAATTTCCGACAACAGTGATTTAATTATATATGCTGCTTACTTAGCAATGCATGAACCCGCAGGTTATCCGAGATTATTTGGCGAAGAGGCAGGCTCATTCTACCACGCATTTACTCACGGCAAAGAAAAGTCTATCGGTGTTTCCTTTGGTTATCCTTACATACACTACGATACTATGGAAAACGTTGATACATTCATAAACGCATACAACCCTCAGCCCGAAACAATGCGTGCATTTGTTTCTGCAATACTTGGCGAAAATGAGATTGTAGGTAAATCACCTGTACTTCTTATCCCAAGAGCAAACTCACGCTAGTTTATAAAAAAATGCCGCTTTTAAGTAAAAGCGGCATTTTTTGTATAGTTGACCTTTTCTCTGCTTTGTGATATAATTTTGTCATTAAAAAGGGGGGACAATTATGACGCGGAAAGAAAGGGCAACTGCTTTTTTTGAAGTTCTCAAAGAGCTTTATCCCGAAGCTGATTGCACGCTTGATTATTCTACACCTTTTCAGCTTTTAATTGCAACTCAGCTTGCCGCACAATGTACTGACGCCCGTGTAAATATTGTTACAAAAGACTTATTTAAAAAATACCCCGATGCACAAAGCTTTGCAGATGCCTCACTTAAAGAGCTTGAAGAAGATATACGCCCTACAGGGTTTTATCATAACAAGGCAAAAAATATAATAAGCTGCTCAAGACGGTTGCTCGATACATACGGCGGAGAAGTCCCTGATAATATGGAGGACTTACTCTCGCTTGCAGGCGTCGGCAGAAAAACTGCAAATCTTGTTTTGGGTGATGTATTTCACAAGGGCGGTATGGTTATTGATACGCATGCCAAAAGAATTCTTTATAGAGTGGGACTAACTAAGGAAACTGACCCCACAAAAGTTGAGTTTGATGTCTCACCGCTTATCCCAACTGACAATCAAAGCGACTTCTGCCACAGGCTTGTTATTCACGGCAGAGCGTGTTGCAGTGCAAGAGCACCTAAATGTAACGAATGCAAAGCAAAAGATATTTGCAAAAAAAGCGGAATAAAAATAAAAACCTATTGAAAATATGAGCAAAATATCTTATAATAAAAGTAATGTTACTTTTGGGAGGTAATATATATGTCTAGACATACTCATTCTCATAAAAAACAACCTTTACGCAAAGGCGAAGATTCGTTCTTCAAATCATACCTTAATTGCAGTAAGAATATTCTCAGGGAATCGGCATCACATCTTAAGCGCCCGTCAACACTTATTGTTATACTGGTGCTTGTAGGTGTATATTTGCTTTTAGGTATAGTTGGCTCTGTTGTATTTTCATTTTATGATAATATCAAGGTTCAGTACGTAACAACAAACCTTGACATTATCGTAAATGCCCTGCTCGGATTTTTCTTTGGTCCGGTTACAAGTGCAATCGCAGTTACACTTTGTTCCACCATTCGTATGATTGCGACTACGCGAGATGCTTCCCTTCTTTATCTTCTTGGTGCATTTTTAGCAGGATTTATACATGGATGGGTGCTTTACCGCAATAAAATCTCCTGGTTTGGCTCACGCTTTAGGGGCTTCTATACGGATTTGCTTACGAAAACCATTATTACAAGGCTTGCAGTTTCAGTTTATGTAAACATACTGTTTATGTCAGTTGCATACAAGCTTTCCTCTAATCTTTCATTCAGATTTCTCCTGTCGTATTATTCTAAATCGGGCGTTAGCATTTCATCCCCCATCGAGTTTTTAAAGGTGTTCTTTATCTGCGCCCTTTTTGAAGCTGCAGTTATATTCATTGCTATCAGCGTTGCTAACTTTATTGTTACACGTGCATTCCCTGCATGGATGACACCGCCGTCGCTCATTGTAAACAAAAAAGGTGAAATAACAAACCTCGAAGATGAGTTTGCAGATGATGACGAAGCTGACGAATACGCTCCGTACTAATTTTTCTGGAGGGCTAAATTTGGATTATTGCTTTGACGATAAGATAGATGTTAAGCTTATAACTTTGTTCATAATAGAAAATTTCCGTATGCCTGTTCCAAATTCTTATTTGGTTGACATTATTATGCTTAACCCTATCATCAATTACTTTGACCTTGAAAACCACATTGCAGAGCTTTTTGATGAAGGGTTCGTTACATACTTTACAGAGGATTGCGACCGTTTTTACAGTCTTACGGAAAAAGGGCAAAATGCTCTTGAGTTTTTCTCGGCACGTATTCCGAAAACCGTGAGAGAAAGGCTTCTCAGGACTATTAAGCTTAAAGTAAAAGAATTAAAAAACGAACTGTCAATAAAGGCTGATTACGAAAAAATCAGCGATATTGAATATAAAGTTACTCTTGGTATAACAGAGGGTGCTTCCGAACTTTTTTGCGTTTCAATCGCCGTGGGAGACGAGATAATGGCAAAAAGGATGTGCGCTTCCTTTAAGCACGATCCGGAAGCACTTTATTCCGAGATTTTATCAGCATTAATAAAAGACAATTCTATATGAGGTGATTTAATATGGCAGAATTACGTTGGCACCCACTTACAAAAGATTGGGTTATGATTGCATCTCACAGGCAGAACCGCCCGCAGATGCCGAAGGACTGGTGTCCCTTTTGCCCTGGCAACATTAACGATAAAGTACCGAAAAGTTTTGACGTTTTAAAGTATGATAATGACTTTCCCGCACTTTCTCAAAACCCGCCTAGGCCAGACGATGTGAGCACAGACATATATAAAACTGCGGAAAGCTATGGCAAGTGCGAGGTTATCCTTTACTCTCCTGAGCATACCGTAACTCTCCCTGAACTTAGCCTCCCGCATGTTCGTAAGCTTGTTGATTTGTGGGCAGAGCGTTTTGAGGACCTGAGAAAGGACGAGAAAATAAAATATATCTTTATTTTTGAAAACAGAGGTGATGTTGTCGGCGTAACAATGCCTCACCCTCATGGTCAGATTTACGGCTACAGCTTTGTTCCGAAAAAGCTTCAGCTCGAGCTTGAGTCTTCTAAGGAGCATTTTGAAAAAACCAAACACTGCCTTATCTGTGATATGCTCAGTGATGAGGTCAAGGACGGACGCAGAATGATTTTTGAGAACGAGGACTTTATTTGCTTCCTCCCCTTCTTCTGCGAATATCCCTACGGCGTGTACATAGCATCCAAGGCTCACAAGCAGTATATATCAGAGTTTAATGACAGAGAGAAAACAAATCTTGCAGATGCAGTTCGTAAGGCGGCAGGAACGCTTGATAACCTCTTTGGTTATACCTTCCCTTATATGATGTGTATGCATCAGGGTCCTGTAAATACTGAGGACACAAGCGATTTCTACCATTTTCATATCGAATTCTTCCCCCCAATGCGCAGTGCAGATAAGCAAAAGTTCAACGCATCGAGCGAAACTGGTGCATGGGCACATTGTAACCCCACTGCTCCCGAAGAAACAAGCGCAGAGCTTCGTGAGGCTTACAAAAGGTTTATTGAATCAGATAGCGAAAGGTAGAATATACTATGACAATAAATGAACTTAAACAGGAATTTATTAAGCTCTACGGGGGGGATGAATCCGACCTGCGGGTTTTTCATTCTCCCGGTCGAGTAAATCTTATCGGTGAGCACACCGACTATAACGGCGGTTTTGTGTTTCCCGCATCTCTTTCAATGGGAACAACTATTGTCCTCAGAAAAACAGGTGCCAATGTTATCAGAATGAAAGCTACTGACCTTCCCGATTTAGTTGAGCTTAATTTAGGAAGTCTTAATGATTACCGTAATCTTTGGTGGGGAAGCTATCAGGCAGGTGTGTGCGTTGAGCTTAAAAACAAGGGCTATGACATTATCGGTTGCGATATGCTCTATCACGATACTCTTCCGCATGGCGGTGGTCTTTCATCTTCTGCTGCGATTGAGGTTGCAACTGCACTTGCACTCGCAACACTTTCTAACGAAGAAAAGGGCATTACAGCGCCTGTTGATATGATTGAGATGGCGTTTATCGGTCAGTCGGCTGAGCATAATTACTGCGGCGTTAACTGCGGAATTATGGACCAGTTTGCATCGGCAATGGGAAAAAAGGACCACGCTATTTTCCTTAATTGCAAAAATATGAACTTCGAGCTTATTCCCCTTGTTCTTGAGGGCTGCAAGCTCGTTATTACAAACACAAACAAAAAGCACAGTCTTGCATCAAGCAAGTACAACGAGCGTAGAGGCGAGTGCGAACAGGGTCTTGAGATTTTGAAAAAAGCTCTTCCCGAAAAAACCTGCCTTGGCGAAATAAGCCGTGAAGAATTTGAGGCAAACAAGCACCTTATCGAAAACGAAACTGTACGTCGCAGAGTCGAGCATGTAATATGCGAGGACAACAGGGTTCTCAGAAGCATTGATGCACTCAAGGGCGGAAATATCAAGCTTTTCGGCGAGCTTATGAACGCAAGCCACGATTCACTGCGTGATTTGTACGAGGTAACGGGCATTGAGCTTGACACACTTGTTGACGAGGCTCGCAAGGTTGATGGAGTGTTTGGCACAAGAATGACGGGTGCCGGCTTTGGCGGAAGTACAGTTTCCATTGTTCGTGATGAAGCAATTGATGAATTCAAAGAAATAGTTGGCAAAAACTATACCGAGAAAATAGGCTACGCACCGTCTTTCTATGTAGATGATATAGGTAACGGCGGCTGCGAAATAAAATAACGGGAATGTAAAAATTCCCAACTCGAAAAACTATACAAAAAAGCGTGTCGTAAAAACGACACGCTTTTTTAAGTGTTTTTTTATTTAACCATTGATGCAACTTCATCAGCGAAGTTGTCTTCCTTCTTTTCAAGGCCTTCGCCCTTTTCAAGACGGATGAAATCAACAATTTCAATTGTTGTTCCGAGAGCAGCAGCCACATCCTTTGTGTAAGCTGTTACGCTCTTGTCGGGATCCTTAACGAAGGGCTGTTCAACAAGGCAAACTTCCTTGTAGTACTTCTTAATTCTTCCTTCAACCATCTTTTCAGCGATAGCTGCGGGCTTACCTTCGTTAACAGCCTGAGCTGTAAGAATTTCTCTTTCTTTATCAAGAACCTCTGCGGGAACCTGATCAACTTTTGTGTACTGAGGATAAGCTGCTGCAACCTGCATTGCGATATCCTTAGCATAAGTCTTGAATTCATCTGTTTCAGCCTTAGCAGCATCTGCCACGTCGAACTTAACAAGTACACCGATTCTGCCTTCGCCGTGAATGTAACCAACTACCACACCTTCAAAGCGACCAAAGCGACGGATGTTCATATTTTCGCCGATTGTAGCAATCTTTTCGTTAAGAGCATCTTTAACTGTCTGAGCGTCGTTAGCAATAAACTTTGAATCAAGAAGCGCTTCAACATCTGCAGGGTTGTCCTTTATAATCTGCTTTGTAAGGTTGTTAACAAAATCCTTGAAGTCTGCGTTCTTAGCAACGAAGTCAGTTTCACTGTTAACCTCGAGCACTGCACCAACGTTTCCTTCAACAACAACGTTTACAAGACCTTCAGCTGCAATTCTGCCAGCCTTCTTAGCAGCAGTTGCAAGACCTTTTTCGCGGAGAAATTCAATTGCTTTTTCCATATCTCCATCACATTCTGAAAGAGCCTTTTTGCAGTCCATCATTCCGCAACCTGTTTTTTCTCTCAATTCTTTAACGTCCTGAGCTGTAAAATTCATTTATTATCCATCCTTTCGAAAACATAATTAAGCACTAATTATGAAATTATTCAAGTGTGATATCGATTTCTTCCTCTGCAGCTTCTGCAGTTTCCTGAGTGCCTTCACGACCTTCAATAACTGCGTTTGCAACAGTTGAAACAACGAGCTTAACTGCGCGGATAGCATCATCGTTACCGGGAATTACGTAGTCAACATCTTCGGGATCGCAGTTTGTATCAACGATAGCAACGATCGGGATGTTAAGTTTCTTAGCTTCAGCAATAGCAATTCTTTCTTTTCTGGGGTCAACAACGAAGATTGCAGCGGGAGCCTTCTTCATTTCCTTGATACCGCCAAGGTACTTCTCGAGCTTATCCATCTCGCCGCGAAGACCGATAACTTCCTTTTTGGGAAGAAGGTCAAAAGTACCGTCTTCTTCCATCTTGTGAAGCTGAGCAAGTCTTTCAATTCTCTTTTTGATTGTCTTGAAGTTTGTAAGCATACCGCCGAGCCATCTTGCATCTACATAGTGCATTCCAACTCTCTGAGCTTCTTCCTTAATTGTTTCCTGAGCCTGCTTCTTTGTACCAACGAAAAGGATTTCGCCGCCATCTTGTGCAACCTCGCGGATGAAGCTGTAAGCTTCCTCGATTTTTTTAACTGTCTTCTGAAGGTCAATGATGTAGATACCGTTACGCTCTGTAAAGATATACTCTGCCATTTTGGGGTTCCATCTTCTTGTCTGATGACCGAAGTGAACGCCTGCCTCCAAAAGCTGTTTCATAGAAATAACTGACATGTAAAACACCTCCAATTTTATTTAGTTTTACCACCGTGCCCATGTCATAAGCAATGCGGCAGCACCTCCATTGTTTTCAACACGTGCACCCCTCCCTGATTTTCAGGGCACTTGGTGCCGCTCAAACAATGTGCGTATTTTTGTGCCATATTATAATACCACAAACAAATGGCTAATGCAAGTGTTTTTTTCTAATTTTTCGGTTTTTTTGTATAGGAATTTGCGCATTCAAACGCGAGCTGCATTTTTTATTCTTCAAATTCAGTCAGGACGCGGAATGGGTGAAGCGGCACGCGTTTCAAATGGAAAATTGAGAATGGAAAGTTGGTCGCGAGCGGATAATGATATGTTCTAAATTTAGTCAGGACGCGGAATGGATGAAGCGGCACGCTTCTTTTTTACATTTTTGTCTTACTTGACTTTTATTGGGTCATAATATATAATAACCATTAATAAAAATGACGGAGGAAACCGCTTTGGCAGAGAATTTTTTAACGATTTCGCAGCAAGTGCTGATACTCTTTTTAATGATACTTTGCGGCTTTGTTTGCGGAAAAAAAGGCTTTATAAATGAAAACGGGGTTAAAACCTGTTCAAATATTGTTTTATATGTTGCAACACCGAGCGTGATTATAGCATCATTTATCCGTGAGTTCAGCTTTGATTTGCTCGGCGGGCTTCTTATAAGTATTCTTATTTCGGCACTCATTCACCTTGGAACTATCTTGATAGTACATCTTGTACTCAAAAATGATAGCGACGGTGCACTTCGCGTTCGCCGCTTTGCAGTTGTTTTTTCTAATGCAGGGTATATGGCTCTTCCGCTTCAGGCAGCGGTGCTTGGCGATATGGGCGTATTTTTCGGAGCATCCTATGTTGCGATGTTTAACATTTTTGCGTGGACATACGGCGTATGGTGTATGTCAAGCGAAAAAGGGTCTTTTTCGGCTAAGAAACTTCTTAATCCCGGTGTTATTTCTGTGGTAATAGGCATCATAATTTTTGTATTTTCAATCCCTGTGCCGACTATTATCACATCGACGCTTTCTTCCCTTGCATCGCTTAACACCCCTGTTCCTATGCTTATAATCGGATATTTCCTTTCCAAATGCAATTTAAAGACCTTGTTCAAAAACAATAGAATTTATCCTGTTATAGTGCTTAGACTGATTGCCGTGCCCGCAATTGCACTTCTTTTAATGTACATCTGCGGTGTGCGCGGGACAATGCTTGTAAGTATGATGATTGCGGCATCTGCACCGACTGCGGCTCTTACCACAATGTTTAGCGTGCTCTACGGAGCAGACAGTGAGTTGTCGGTAAATCTCGTATCGGTAACAACACTTATTTCAATAATTACAATGCCGACAATTGTTGCGATTGCACAATTTCTGGCTTAAGTTGACGAGGCTTAAAGAGGTAACACTATGAAAATATATGAAAGCATAACAGATTTAATTGGCTCTACCCCACTATTGAATTTAAAAAACTACGCTGAGGCAAAATCGTTATCAGCTAAGCTACTTGCTAAGCTTGAGTTTTTTAATCCTGCAGGCAGTGTTAAGGACAGAGTTGCCAAGAGAATGATTGACTCTGCAGAAAAAGCGGGGCTTTTATCCCCAGACTCTGTGATAATTGAGCCGACAAGCGGTAATACGGGCATCGGGCTTGCATCTGTAGCAGCGGCAAGGGGCTATAAGGTTATCCTTACAATGCCCGATACAATGTCAGTTGAAAGACGTAATCTTTTAAAGGCATACGGCGCCGAGCTTGTTTTAACCGATGGAAAAAAAGGCATGGCAGGTGCTATCGAAGAGGCAGAAAGGCTTGCAAAGGAAACGCCCAATGCGTTTATCCCCGGTCAGTTTACAAATATGGAAAATCCAAAGGCACACACTCTTACTACAGGACCTGAAATATGGAATGACACCGACGGAAGCGTTGATATCTTTGTTGCAGGTGTAGGTACTGGCGGCACTCTTTCAGGTGTAGGTCAATACCTTAAAGCTCAAAATCCAAACATTAAGGTCGTTGCCGTAGAGCCGTTTGACTCCCCTCTTTTGTCAGGTGGAAAAGCAGGTTCGCACGCTCTTCAGGGAATTGGTGCAAACTTTGTCCCCGAAACGCTTGATACAAGCATATATGACGAAGTTATACAGGTTAAAACCGAGGAGGCATTCTCAGCAAGCAAGCTTCTCTCTCGTAAGGAAGGCTTTCTTGTGGGGATATCTTCGGGGGCAGCACTTCACGCGGCAACACTTGTTGCTCAGCGCGAGGAAAACAAGGGCAAAACGATTGTTGTTCTTCTTCCCGATACGGGTGAAAGATACCTTTCAACACCAATGTTTTCTGATTAACAGCAAGGGATGTAAAAAGTGATTTTTACGTCCCTTTTTTTATTTCACCTACAACTATAATTTTTTTGAAAATACTTCAAAATAGTGCATTTTTTATTTGACTAAAGCTTAATTTTGTTATATAATAGATACAATTTCATTTAGGAGGTTTTTTTATGGGTAGAGTATACAACTTTTCAGCCGGTCCCTCTATGCTTCCGGAAGAAGTTTTGAAAATCGCAGCTAATGATATGCTTGATTATCATGGCAGCGGTATGAGCGTTATGGAGATGAGCCATCGCAGTAAGGTTTATGAAGAAATCATCCAGACTGCAGAGGCTGA
>JAZNOC010000093.1:0-3524 GCA_045580605.1 Clostridia bacterium
GGCTTAAGCGGTGCCATACCTGCATTTATTAAAAGCAAGCTATTATCATTCTGAGGAACGAGCGGGAACGACTCCAAACGCAAGTGCCCCTTACTTTCAAAAAACTTTAAATATCTTTCACGAATTTCATTTAATCCAAGTTTTTCCACTAAAATCACTCCTTCGTATACACCTAAATATTATATCTTTTTTTAAAGTGAATGTCAACAAAATGTACCTTTTTACAGTAAATTTTTCACATTTTCTGAATTTTGAAATTTTTTGAAAAAATGTGTTGACAAGAGCAAAACTTTCTGCTATACTAATCTACGTTGTCAAGAGCAACCGATTTGCGAGAGTGGCGGAATCGGCAGACGCGCACGTTTAAGGTGCGTGTGGGATGACCATACGGGTTCAAGTCCCGTCTCTCGCACCAGAAAACAAAAGGCATCAACGATAGTTGGTGTCTTTTGTTTTTTCTGCAATTAGAAGACGGGGCTTGAACCCAGCCGAAAAGATAGCAGCGAAGCGAAATCTTTTCGGAGAGGAAGAATGCAATATGCAAGCGAAGTTTTGCTTCAGCTAAACGAAGCGAGCCTTTTGCGTTCTGACGATGTCCCGTCTCTCGCTTTTTGCCTAAAAGGGACTCGATCACCAAGTGGACAAAAAAGAAGATTTTTGCCAAAGCAAAAATCCTCCTTCATTTCGAATTTCGAACTCCGCATTTAAAAAAAGCTTGCACGCCGTTTGGCGTGCAAGCTTTTTTTAATACTCTACTGTTTTTACACTATCAAACTCTGCCTGAATTTCCGCAGAGGGTTCTTTTGTAAGAAGTGAAACCACAACAATTGCTATACATGAAATAATAAATGCGGGAAGAAGCTCGTAAATTGCAAATGCACCGCCCAAGGGGTTAAGCACAAGCTTCCATACAAATACGCTTATACCGCCTGCGAGCATACCTGCAATCGCACCTGCGCGGTTTGTTCTCTTCCAGAAGAGAGAGAAAAGCATAAGTGGTCCAAAGGTTGCACCAAAGCCTGCCCAAGCAAAGCTTACGATACCGAAGATAACGCTCTTTTCGTCAAGCGCAATGATAATACCAACAAGTGCAACAAGCAAAAGTGTGATACGGCTAACTCTCATAACCTGCTTATCGGTTGCATTTTTCTTAAATACACCCTGATACAAGTTCTTTGAAATTGCGGAAGATGCAATAAGAAGGTATGAGTCCGACGAGCTTATTGTTGCAGCAAGTATACCTGCCATAACAAGCCCTGCGAAAAGCGGATGGAAGAAAATCTGACTCATATATACAAATACGTTCTCTGCCCCTGATTTTGTAAGAAGGGTAGCTTCCGTCGGGAAAAGGCTACGTCCGATAAGACCGATAAATACCGCTGCAGCAAGAGAAACAACGCACCAAACCGTTGCAATACGTCTTGAGCGTTTAAGCTCACTTGATTTTCTGATTGCAATAAATCTTAAAAGCACCTGAGGCATACCAAAATAGCCAAGGCCCCACGCACATGCAGATGCTACGCTAAGCAGACTGTAGCCTGTGGACTTGTCAAACAAAGGAGTGCCATTTGCAATCTTTTGAACACCGTCAGCCGCTACCTGAGGCTGAGCGATATTAAAGAATTCAAGGAAGCCCGGGATGTCTTTTATGTTCTGGATTACCTGACCTATACCGCCAGCATTAACTACACCAAAAATTACAACTGCAACGAGTGCAAATACCATAAGTATTGCCTGCATAAAGTCTGATACGCTCTCTGCAAGGAAACCGCCGAGGAATGTGTAGGTTATAACAATGAGTGCACCAACAAGCATCATAAGCTGATAATCAGCACCAAACATACTGCTGAAGAGCTTGCCACAGGTTACAAAGCAGCTACCTGCATAAACAGCAAAGAAAATGAGTATAAAGAGCGAAGAAATCGTCATTATAATTTTTTTGTTTTCCTTAAATCTGTTACTGAAAAAGTCAGGAACTGTAATAGCATTACCCGCTACATAAGAATACTTTCTGAGTCTTTTTGACACGATAAGCCAGTTTAAATATGTACCGAGAGCGAGGCCAAATGCTGTCCAGAAAGCATCTGCAAGACCGCACCAGTAAGCTACGCCGGGAAGACCCATAAGTAGCCAGCCGCTCATATCAGAGGCTTCGGCACTCATAGCCGCAACCCATGGACCGAGCGAACGACCGCCTATGAAAAAGTTTTCCGAGTTTTTGTTTGATCTTTTTGCAAAGAAAACACCTATGCCTATAACAACAAGGATATATATACACATTGTTATTAGCATTTGCAATGTATTTGTTTCCATTTTTTGCTCCTATCTTCCGCCAAAACACAACGGATTAAATTTATATAGACTTTATTTTAGCATAATAAAGCGAATTTGTAAATATTTTCTTTGAGATTTTATTTTTAACGTTGACTTATTTACGTTTAAAGTATAAAATATACTCGTCAATAAATGATGAAAGGACATTTGAAATGAACGAATTATTCAGTAATTTATTCTGCGTCGAGTGGCAACACATTGTAATGTGGATAATTGGCGGTCTTCTTATCTACCTTGCAATCAAAAAGGATATGGAGCCAACGCTGCTTCTCCCGATGGGATTTGGAGCAATTTTGGTTAACCTCCCGTTTTCCGGTGCAGTGGAAACACTTGAAACGCTCTTTAAAGCAGGTATCGCAAATGAGCTTTTCCCGCTTATTCTCTTTATCGGTATAGGTGCTATGATAGACTTCGGACCGCTTCTTTCCAACCCGAAGCTTATGATATTCGGCGCGGCGGGACAATTTGGTATATTCTTTACGCTTTGCCTTGCATCGCTTTTCTTTGACCTTAACGATGCAGGCTCTATTGCAATTATAGGCGCTGCTGACGGTCCTACCTCAATAGTTGTGGCACAGGCACTCAATTCAAAATACGTTGGTGCAATTATGGTTGCGGCATATTCATATATGGCACTTGTTCCCATTATTCAGCCGCCGATAATCAAACTCCTTACAACTAAAAAGGAACGCCTTATAAGAATGGAATATTCTCAAAAAAGTGTTTCTCAAACAACAAAGATTTTGTTCCCCATCATCATAACTGTGGTTGCAGGTCTTTTTGCACCTGACTCTGTTGCACTTGTTGGATTTTTAATGTTTGGTAACTTAATAAGAGAGTGCGGCGTTTTAAATTCGCTTTCTGAAACTGCTCAAAAGGTCTTGGCAAACCTTATCACAATTTTCCTTGGAATTACGATTGCACTGCAGATGCAGGCAGACAAGTTCTTAAAGCCCGAAACACTTCTCATTCTCGGTCTTGGACTTATTGCATTTATATTTGATACGGCAGGCGGCGTTTTGTTCGCTAAGCTCTTAAACCTTTTCTCGAAGAAAAAAATAAACCCCATGATTGGTGCAGCAGGAATATCGGCATTCCCGATGTCAGGCCGTGTTGTTCATAAGATGGGACTTGCGGAAGACCCGCAGAACTTCCTTCTTATGCACTCAATGGGTGTTAACGTATCAGGA
>JAZNOC010000094.1:0-13545 GCA_045580605.1 Clostridia bacterium
TTTATCACAGCTTATGCCGTCTTCGCCTGCTATCGACATATCTGAAAGTCTTTGCATTATCTCATCGTCAGAGCCATCAATAACCGAGGAAAGCTGCTTTATGCAAAGTGTGCGAAGAAAGGTATCCTCGTCAACAGGAGCAATATCGCTTTCCCTGCACTTTATTTCGCTCCCCGTTTCATCGTCAAATACCTGAAAAATATCGTTTTTCTTAGTTATGCCTGTCTTTCGGTAAATGGTTAATTTTCTTCCGTCGTCTAGTGTAATATGCATTTTCCCCTCGCAAAAGCTGGAGTCCCAAGGAATGCATTTTTCACGAAAGGGAAGAGTGCCCCTCTTTTCGCCGAAGCCGTAAAGCATTGCGTAGATAAAGTCAATAACTGTGCTTTTACCTGCCTCGTTTTTGCCGACAATTATATTGAGATTATCGTTAAACTCTATCTCTTTGTTGTGGAATTTTCCGAAAGATATTATATCAAGCTTATTTATTATCATAAAATCACCTTTATCCCCGAAAGCGCATCAAGCCCCATTTTTGCGGCAAGATTGAAGTCTTTCTCATTTTCGCAGCGTTTCTTTATCTCACGCAGAAAAATCCCTTTAAAGCCGTTAGAAGCAAGAATCTCATCTAAATTATTTCCTGCGTCGCAATCGTCAAAAAGCTCTGCATAGAAAACTGACTTGTCCACCTCATCCTGAATATAGGAAAGAGCAACACTGAATGAAGGATTTCCAACAAGGTGTATTTTATACAGGTTTTCGCCTGAAAGCTTGTCTGCTAAAGCGGATGCAGCATCGGCATTTGATGAAAAATCAGTAATATCAAAATCAAGATGTATGTATTTGCGTTTTGTATTACAAATATGCTCAAACTTTACGGTAGAATCAATCCCTACTATGTTGTAGCCGACATTTTTATCATCGGCAAAGCTATGTCCCTCGGGAGTACCGCTGTAGGTACAGAGCGTCTTACCGCAGTTAAATGAGTACGAATCGTGAATATGACCGAAAGCGGCATAATCATAGTTAAACGCCTTGATTTTTTCTTCAGTATAAGTGCAGTAATCACTGCCAGCAGTTAAATCGCCGTGAAGACAAAGAATGTTATATTTTCCGTCTTGCGGTAAAAAATCGTTCTTTATTAAGGGAGCAATTTTTTTACTGTAGGATATTCCGTGAAAAACGGTGTTAAGTTTTTCAACATAAAAGCTTTCGCCCTCTGGAGAAAAGATATGTACATTCTTTGGAAAGCTCTCCTCATCAGAAAAAACTGAATCGGGGCATAAATAATCGTGATTGCCACAAACAATAAATACGGGAATATCACCAAGAGAGGAAAGCTCTTCCTTTACAAACTTTACATCGCTTTCGGCAGGATAGGGACTGTCAAATAAATCACCTGCTATAATAAGAGCATCCGCCGACTCTTTGCATTTATTTACAACAGAAGAAAACCCTGCACGAATTTCCCCGCGCCTGAGCCCTGCTTTGTCAGGAGTGAGCCGTGATAACGGTGCTCCAATATGAAAATCTGCACAATGAATAATTTTTAATGCCATAATGCCTCCAAAAATGTATTGAAAAGTTTATGTTTTAGTGGTATAATTTAATAAAAATAAAAGTAAGGATGATGAAAATGCTTTCACACACAGTTTGTTTTAAAATGAAGCCCTATGCCGATGGCAAGAATAAGGGCGAAAATCTCGAATTGCTTGAAAAGGAGCTTACAAAGCTTCCCGCAAATATTTCTCAAATCAAGGCGTATAACTTCGCCCTTAACGAAAAAGGCGGAAAGTATGACGCCGTTTTGGTTGAGCTTTTTGATGATGAGGCTGCTCTCGAAATCTACAAAAAGCATCCTACACATCTTGAAATTGTTGACCTCATTAACAAAATCTGCGAAGAAATGGTAGAGGTTGACAACCTATTTTAATCTGGCTACAAGTCTGCAGATAGGTGTGCCCATTTCAGAAAAACGCTCTTCATATTCCGTCATAATGTTGCCTTTGAAATCACTGTTGTGAAGGTCAAAGGTAACATTTTCGAGCGTAAAACCGTTTTCCTCGAATGTTTCGAGGGAATACTCAAAAAGCTCACGGTTATCTGTCTTAAAGCAAATCTCACCGTTTGGAGATAAGATGCGTTTGTAAATTTCAAGAAAACCTCCGTGGGTGAGTCTGCGCTTTGCGTAGCCCTTTTTGGGCCACGGGTCGCTGAAGTTAAGGTAAATTCGCTCAATTGAATTATCATTTATATCTTCGCTCAAATCACGGAAATTGCCCCGTACAAACCAAAGGTTTTTAAGACCGAGTGCCTTTGCTTTTTCCATTGCAAGCACAATTACATTTGAGACCTTTTCGACTGCTATGTAGTTTGTGTCAGGGTTTAAAAGAGCGGTTTGGGTAATAAATCCGCCTTTGCCGCAACCAATTTCTATATGTAAAGGTTTTAGCCTGGCGGCTTCGTTTTTGAAGCCGTCAAGCGTAATATCACTGCACGCATCTATTCTTTCGTCAAGATGAGCGCGATTTCTCATTCGCATATTTTTTCTCTCCTTCGGATTTTGCATATACTTTATCACGACCGCTGAGCTTTCCGTAAACCTCAACGATTTTAAACTTTATATTTACGGGAACTGCCCCGCCTGAGCTTTTTGCAGAAATAAGGTCGTAGCCGTTTTCACCAAGGACTGACCTCATTTTTTCGCTTACACCGCTGTCGTCAGTTGTTCCATCAACAAAGCAAAGCGGCGGAAAAAGCACCCACCACCAGTTTTCGCCCTTGCCTTCGCCTATAACTATTCTGACGGCATCGTAATTGCCTGCGGGGAGCGAAATGTTTTCATAGTGCTTTGTGGGAAATTCAAAGTTGCCATATTCGACTTTAACATCGTAGTTGCATCCGCATTCCGCTATAACCGACTCAGAGATTTCACGATAAATATCAAGGTTATTTATAACATCGCTTTTTTTTGTGAAATCGTCTGACGCATGCTTTAAAACGGCATCACGCACCTTAAGCTTTAAAAGCTGGTCGGCGTCCTCGTTGCTATTTGCAATAACATGCAATCTTACAATTTCCTGAGAAAGCGAGGAATTTACGTTTTTTGAATAACCGAAAAGTAATACAAAAGTAGCTACAACTACTGTTACAAGCGAAAGTATCTTTTTCATAAGTCAACACCTCACTGATAAGTATTGACTTAATAAGTAATTTTTATACAGGCGAGCAAATGTATACTGTTTTGTATTTTTTCCGCAAAGCTTCTTTTGCTTTGAAGGCCTCGTCATAAGTGTTAAAAATACCAAAAACTGTGGGCCCGCTTCCCGACATTTGCGAAGCGATTGCACCCAGCTCAAGTAAATCTTTTTTTGCCTTTATAAGAATTGGATGCTCACTCAGGCAAACTGCCTCCAAGACATTTTCCATTCCGCCAACAATAGTATTGAGGTCTTTTTGTTTTAGTCCCTCGATTACCTTATCTGTATTGGGACGGGCAAAATCAGTGCATAAATCAAATTTTTTATAAACTGACGGTGTGCTGATTGAAAATGCGGGCTTTACAAGGACTATATAACACTCGGGCATTTTCGGAAGTGGAGAAAGCTTGTCCCCAATGCCACTTGCAAGCCTTGTTCCGCCTAAAACACAATAGGGAACATCGGCACCAAGCGATGCACCTATAGTGCAAAGCTCTTTAATCGAAAGTTTAGCGTTAAATAACCTGTTCATTGCCTTAAGTGTGGCTGCTGCATTACTGCTGCCGCCCGCAAGTCCGGCACCTACAGGTATACGCTTTGAAATATCAATCTTAACGCCGCAATTTTTGATTTGAGTATATTCAAAAAATTTTTCAGCGGCCTTATATGCAATATTTCCCGAATCCTTGGGAAGATACGGCAAATTAACCGAAAGTTCAATGCCTTCCGAGGCTTTACTTACGGTTACAATATCATAAAGCGATACGCTCTGCATAACCATCAAAACCTCATGGTATCCGTTTTCGAGCGTACCAAGAACATCAAGTGTAAGATTTATTTTTGCAAAAGCCTTGTTTGAAGTTTTATCCATAAGGGTACTCCTATAATTATCATTATAGTAATTATAAGCTAATTTGCAAAAAAAATCAATACGTTTTAAGGAGGAAATAACTAATGCTTAATATCGGTTGCCATCTTTCGGCGTCAAAGGGTTTTACCCATATGGCAAAAGAGGCTATATCCATAAATGCAAACACATTTCAGTTTTTTACAAGAAATCCCCGAGGCTTTGCCGCAAAGGATTTAGATGAAAGCGATATTGAAAGCTTTAAGAAAATAGCAAAGGAAAACAATTTTTCTCAAATTCTTGCGCACGCTCCGTATACTCTCAATCCGTCTTCCGCAGATGAAAAAGTGCGAGATTTAGCACTTCGCATAATGAAGGATGACCTTGAAAGAATGGAGCATATACCCGGAAATCTTTATAACTTCCATCCGGGAAGCCACGTAGGTCAGGGTGCAGAAAAAGGTATTGAGCTTACAGCAGAGCTTCTTAATAAAGTGCTTGATAAATCGCTGACCACAACGGTTCTGCTTGAAACAATGTCAGGCAAGGGAAGCGAGATAGGACGTTCATTTGAGGAAATTCAAAGAATTATTGAGCTTACCGATATCAAGGATAATCTGGGTGTTTGCCTTGATACCTGCCACGTGTACGATGCAGGCTACGACCTTATCGGAAATCTGGACGGCGTGCTTGACGAGTTTGATGAAATTATCGGCCTTGAAAGGCTTAAAGCAATTCATATGAACGATACGAAAAATCCGTTTGAAAGCCATAAGGACAGACACGAAAAAATCGGTGAGGGATTTTTGGGAGTTGACGCACTTGCAAATATCCTCAACAATCCGCGTCTTAAGGGAATTCCCGTGCTTCTTGAAACCCCGAACGAGCTTGACGGGTACGCAAAAGAGATACAAATTCTCAGAGAAAAATACAAAGGATAATAAAAAACAGTTTCTTTTTCCGTGAAACTATGTTAAAATATTAGAATATACCCAAATTGAAGGGAGTTTATCTTTTACAGTATGCAGAAGAACATCAGAAATTTTTGTATAATTGCACATATAGACCACGGCAAAAGCACGCTCGCAGACCGTCTGCTTGAACTTACTGGGTCAGTAGCGCAGCGCGATATGGAACAGCAGCTCCTTGATAATATGGAGCTTGAGCGTGAGCGTGGTATTACAATAAAGGCAAGGGCAGTAAGGCTTAATTATAAGGCAAAGGACGGGCAGGAGTATATCCTTAACCTTATTGACACCCCCGGCCACGTTGACTTTAACTACGAGGTATCCCGTTCGCTTGCAGCGTGCGAGGGTGCTCTTTTGGTTGTTGACGCATCTCAGGGTATTGAGGCTCAAACGCTCGGTAACACCTATCTTGCACTTGACCACAATCTTGAGATACTTCCCGTTATAAATAAGATTGACCTTCCCAGTGCACGTCCCGATGATATAGTAAAAGAGATTGAAGATATCATCGGTATTCCTGCAGAGGATGCACCGAGAATAAGTGCAAAGACAGGTCTTAATATTGAGGAAATTCCTGAATATATCGTAAATAATATCCCAGCACCCATCGGTGATGAAAATGTGCCCCCTCGTGCACTTATCTTTGACTCCTACTACGATTCGTACAAGGGCGTCATTGTATATGTCCGCATGAAAGAGGGCGTAATCCGTCAGGGTATGAAAATCAAGTTCATGGCAACGGGTAAGGAGTTTGAGGTTGTTGAAACGGGCTACCTTTCGGCAAAAGAGCTTATTCCCGCAAAAGAGATAAGAGCAGGCGAGGTAGGCTATATTGCAGGCAGTATCAAAACTGTTCGTGATACTCAGGTCGGCGACACTGTTACCGATGCAGAAAATCCTGCAACAGAGCCGCTTGAGGGCTACAGAACTGTTAACCCGATGGTTTTCTGCGGTATTTATCCTGCTGATGGTGCAAAATACGGAGATTTGAGAGATGCTCTCGAAAAACTTCAGCTTAACGATGCTTCGCTTGCGTTTGAGGCTGAAACAAGTGCAGCGCTTGGTTTTGGCTTCCGTTGCGGATTTTTGGGGCTACTTCACATGGAGGTTATTCAGGAAAGACTTGAGCGTGAATTTAACCTTGACCTTGTTACAACTGCACCGAGCGTTATTTACAAAGTTATCAAAACATCGGGCGAGGTTGTTTGGGTTTCAAACCCGACAAATTTGCCTCCCGTTTCTGAAATAGATTATATGGAAGAGCCTTTTGTCAAAGCAGATATTTTTGTTCCGAGTGAATACGTGGGCGCAATTATGGAGCTTTGTCAGGAAAGGCGTGGTGTGTACAAGGGTATGACATACCTTGATTCTGAAAGAACAAATCTTCATTATGAGCTGCCGCTCAATGAAATTATATACGACTTTTTTGATGCTATTAAGAGCCGCAGCCGTGGCTATGCATCATTTGACTACGAAATGTCAGAGTACGTAAAGAGCGACCTTGTAAAGCTTGACATTTTGTTAAACGGTGATGTGGTCGATGCACTCAGCTTCATAGTTCACTCAACAAAAAGCTATGCACGCGGCAGAAAAATTGCAGAAAAGCTTAAGGGAACAATTCCGCGTCAGCTCTTTGAAATTCCCATCCAGGCGGCAATCGGAGGGAAGATAATCGCGCGTGAAACTGTAAAAGCAATGCGTAAGGACGTGCTAGCAAAGTGTTACGGCGGTGATATTACACGTAAGAAAAAGCTGCTTGAAAAACAGAAGGAAGGTAAAAAGCGAATGCGTCAGGTTGGAAGTGTTGAGCTTCCGCAGGAAGCATTTATGTCCGTGCTTAAGCTTGACGAATAATATGATTTATATACACATTCCTTTTTGCAAACGCAAATGTCTTTACTGCGATTTTTATTCCGTTTGCGACTTAGAAAAAGCAAAAGACTATGCAGACGCAGTAATTGAAGAAATTGAAAATTGCGAGATTACAAATACGCAGACCGTGTATATCGGTGGCGGTACGCCTACAGCTATAGGAGATGAACTCATAAGAATTGTCAAAGCGGTGAGAGGCAAGTTTTCGTTTGACGAAAACTACGAATATACAGTCGAGGCAAATCCGGGTGCGGTAAGCCCTAAGCTCCTTAAAGAACTGTTTGAAAATGGCGTGAACAGAATAAGCCTCGGTGCGCAGTCCTTTAATGACGATGAGCTTTACGCTCTTGGCAGAATTCACACGTCTGACGAGATTTTTAAAACTGTCGATGATATAAAAGAAGCAGGCTTTACAAACTTTAATATTGATCTTATGCTTGCAACACCTAATCAAACAATGGAAAGTCTTTCACATTCTCTCGACTGTATTGAAAAAATAAATCCGCCTCACGTTTCGGCATATTCTCTCATAGTGGAGGAAAATACGCCCTTTTATGATATGGAGCTTAATCTTCCCGATGAAAACGAAGAGCGTGAAATGTACTACTATGCGACCGACAGATTAAAGACGATGGGGCTTTCAAGGTATGAAATTTCAAACTTTGCAAAAAAAGGGTTTGAGAGTCGTCATAACACTCACTACTGGCAGGACTATGAATATATAGGAATCGGTGCGGGTGCTCATTCGTATTTTAAAGGTCAGCGTTACTGTAACGAATGTGATATTGAAAAGTATATTGCAGGAAAGGGCAGAAAGGCAGATGTAATTGAAATTTCTCCGTTAGAGCGTAAGCTAGAGCTTTTTATGCTTGGACTGAGAATGACCGAGGGTGTTTTATATAACGGCGAATTTCACGAAAGGGTCAATCCGCTTGTACAAAAAGGATTGCTTGAAATAAGAAAAGGTAAGCTCAGGCTTACAAAACGTGGAACAGATATGGCAAATCTTGTTTTTATGGAGTTTTTAAATGATTAGCTTAAGAGAAAGTGCATTAAGGCTTATTACCGTTAAGGACAGAACAGAAAAGGAAATAAGGACCAGACTTGCGGAAAAAGGCTATGACCCCGAAGATATTGAAGCAGAACTTGAGTTTTTAAAGGAATATAAATATATAGATGATTTGAGATATTCCACGCACTTTGCAAACGATTGTGTAAATATAAAAAAGTGGGGTAAAGCACGCATTAAAATGGAGCTTATAAAAAAAGGCATAGACAGAGAAATGGCGGAAAATGCAGCGGAGGCAGCGTGCGAAGAAAGCGGAGATGTTTTGCTTTCACAAATGCAAAAAAGATTTCAAAACGTCGATATGGAAAGCCCTAAGGAGCGTGCAAGAATATTCGGCTACTTTGCAAGGCGCGGTTTTTCGCCCGACGAAATAAAGGGTGCGATGAATAAGATGAGTTCCTTTAGGGATATAGATTATGAGGAGTGAGAACTTGAGTATAAAGATAGGGTTTGTGTCGCTCGGATGCAACAAAAATCTCTGCGATACTGAAAATATGATGGGGCTTTTGGCAGAGAGTGGATTTGTTATTACTCCTGACCCGTCCGAAGCCGAGGTAATCGTCGTAAACACCTGCGGTTTTATCGAAAGTGCCAAGCAGGAATCGATTGATGTAATCTTAGAAATGGCGGAGTATAAAGAGGAAAACTGCAGGCTTCTTGTTGGGTGTGGATGCCTTGTTCAGCGTTACTCTGACGAAATAAAAAAAGAATTGCCCGAACTTGATGTAATAGTCGGTACAACGGCGATTGAGGATATTGTAAAAGCAGTAAAATCAGGGCTTGACGGGAAAAATGGCGACGTTATAAAGGACAAAAATGCCACAATTTCCGATGACCTGCCGAGAATAAGAACAACGCAAAAAGCGGTGGCGTATCTTAAAATTGCCGAAGGATGCGATAACCATTGTACATATTGTGCTATTCCCTATATAAGAGGAAAGTACAGGAGCAGAACGATAGAAAGTATAGTTGCTGAGGCAATAGCACTTGCAGAGGATGGTGTGCGTGAGTTAATTCTTGTTGCTCAGGACACCACTCGCTACGGCATAGATTTATACGGCGAAAAGAAAATATCCTCACTTCTCAAAGAGCTTTGCAAAATAGAAAATCTAAAATGGATACGAATTCATTATTCCTATCCCGAAGAAATTGACGATGAACTAATAAAAACAATCAAGAACGAAGAAAAAGTTGTTAAATATCTTGACATACCCATTCAGCACGGATGCGACAGTGTGCTTAAGCGTATGGGAAGGAACACAACAAGAAAAGAGATGGAAAATCTTTTAGAAAAGGTTCGCAGTGAAATCCCCGATATAACGCTGAGAACATCTATTATCACGGGCTTCCCCGGCGAAACAGAGGAAGAATTTGATGAGCTTTGCGAATTTTTAAAAAAGGCGAAATTTGATCGTGTAGGTGTGTTTGCGTTTTCGTGCGAGGAGGGGACACCTGCAGAGAAGCTTCCAAATCAGGTGCCTGAGCAAATCAAGCTCACTAGGCGTGATATTGTTATGGAGCTTTCGCAAAAAATTTCACTTGAAAGAAACCAAAAAATGATTGGGAAAACCGTAACTGTTATAACAGAGGGTTTTGAAGATAACCTTTACTTCGGCAGAAGTGAGGGAGAAAGCATTGAAGTAGACCCAAAAATCTATTTCGGGGCACACAGAGAGCTTGCTCTCGGTGATTTTACAGAGGTTACAATAAAAACTGCCGATACCTATGATTTGTACGGCGAGGAAGAAGGAGAAGAAGAATGAATTTACCAAATAAGCTTACAATGATAAGAATGGTGCTTGTGCCTGTATGTATGGCACTTATACTCTTGAATTACAATGTTATTGCAGTGATTGTTTTTTCACTTGCGTGTCTTACTGACTTTTTTGACGGATATCTCGCAAGAAAGCACAACCTTGTTTCATCTTTCGGCAAAATTATGGACCCGCTTGCAGATAAGCTTTTGACCTTTGGTGCACTTTTCTGCTTTATTCAGAATGGCATCGTGTCTGTATGGCCTGCAACAATAATTGTTGCACGTGAGTTCTTTGTTACCTGTATGCGTGTTGTTGCAGTATCAAAGGGCAAGGTTATTGCGGCCTCGTGGTGGGGCAAGGTTAAAACAAATGTACAGATGTTTTCCCTTATCTTTGCAATTGCGTGTTTTAATATCTTCCCGACAGCAACGGCTGTTGTGCTTTGGATATCGGCAATATTTACCATTGCAAGCTGGATAGCTTATGTGTTTGAAAATATAGAAGTATTTAAAGATTAAGCCGACGTGGCTAAAGAGGTCTTATAAATGGAAAATTATATGCGTGCCTGCGCTAAAATAAGCAGGAAAGCACTTATAAATAACATAACGCAAATAAGAAAAACAGTGCCTGAAAACACACTTGTTATGACCGTCATAAAGGCAGATGCCTACGGGCATAACGCGAACCTTGTTTCGAAGGTATTGGACCCCTACGCTGATTATTTTGCGGTTGCAACTGTGGATGAGGCTATCTCTCTGAGAAGAAATGCAATCACAAAGCCGATTATGCTTTTGGGATACACAACTCCTGCATGTTTTGAGGATGCTGTCAAAAACAACATATCACTGACGGTATTTACGCTTGATGCGGCAAAAAAGCTTTCAGTTGTGGCAAAAGGTATGAATATGACTGCAACCGTGCATATTGCCATAGATACAGGTATGGGAAGAATTGGCTTTGCCTGCACGGACGAAAGTGCTCGGGATATTAAGACAATATCTGAACTTGCAAACATAAAGCTTGAGGGCATATTCACGCATTTTGCAGCAGCCGACGAAAAGGACCGCTCATTTACAAACCTGCAGGCAGAAAAATTTGCACAGTTTTTAAATGAGCTTGAAAAAGAGGGGGTAAGTATCCCCATCAAGCATTGTGCAAACAGTGCGGCTATTATAGAATACCCCGAGCTTTCGTTTAATATGGTGAGAATGGGTATTGTGTCTTACGGGCTTTATCCGTCGGATGAGGTGGATAAGACAAGACTTTCGCTTATTCCTGCGATGGAACTGATATCGCATGTCATATATGTTAAAAAAATCGGCAAGGGCGACAGTGTAAGCTATGGTCGTACTTTCATTGCAGAAAAGGAAATGACGGTTGCGACAATTCCCATAGGTTATGCTGACGGTTACCCGAGAATTCTCTCGGGCAAGGGCAGAGTGCTTGTGCGGGGTGATTTTGCACCTATCCTCGGCAGAATATGTATGGACCAGCTTATGATTGATGTAAGTGATATTGAAAATGTACAAGAGGGCGACGAGGTAAAGCTTATCGGCGTTCAGGGTGAAAACGAGATTACTGCTGACGAGATTGCAAGTCTTTCTCAGACGATAAATTACGAAATCGTTTGCGGAATCGGTAAGCGTGTTCCGAGGCTTCTTGAGGAGTGATTTTTTGAAAAGCAAAACAGTTTTTGTATGTAAAGAATGCGGCAACGAATCTTCAAAGTGGGTCGGTAAATGTCCTGCTTGTAATACATGGAATTCAATGGTTGAAGAGCTTGCTGTAAAAACAAGCTCTTCAGGGAAATTTGTGAAAAATGCATCTCCCGTAGTAATTACTGATATATCAACAAGCGAGGGGGAGCGTGAAACGAGCGGCTCGGCTGAGCTTGACAGAGTGCTTGGCGGTGGAATTGTTCGTGGCTCTCTTGTGCTTTGCGGCGGTGAGCCGGGGATAGGTAAATCGACGCTGCTTCTTCAAATTGCACAAAGTCTGTCAAATTCAGGCAAAAAGGTACTTTATGTTTCAGGTGAGGAATCAGACAAACAGATTAAGCTCCGTGCAGACAGATTAGGGGCTTTATCGCAGAATTTACTGGTTTTGAACGAAACTGACCTTGGTGTAGTACTCGGTGCTATCGAAAACGTAAAGCCCGATTATGTTATTGCCGATTCAATACAAACGCTTTACTCTGACGAGCTTAGCTCCGCACCCGGAAGTGTCGGTCAGGTAAGAGAATGTACGATGAAGTTTATGGAAACGGCAAAAAAACTGAGCATCACGTTCTTTATCGTAGGGCACGTTACCAAAGAGGGTGCAATCGCAGGACCGAGGGTGCTTGAACACATGGTTGATTGCGTGCTTTATTTCGAGGGAGAAAGGCACCAAAGTTATAGAATTATCCGTGCAGTTAAAAACAGATTCGGCTCAACAAATGAGGTTGGCGTTTTTGAAATGACGGATAAGGGGCTTAAGGACGTTTTAAACCCGTCGCTTATGCTTTTGTCGGGGAGACCGACGGACGCACCGGGGTCAGCCGTTGTGTGTTCTGTTGAAGGAACTCGTCCCATCTTAGCCGAAATTCAGGCTCTTACTGTTCAGACAAGCTTTAACATCCCACGCAGAATGGCAACCGGTGTTGACTATAACAGGGTTACGCTTCTTATGACAGTTCTTGAAAAAAGGGCAGGTCTTAACATAGGCTCTTATGATGCTTACGTAAATGTAACGGGCGGAATACGCCTTGACGAAACTGCAACCGACCTTGCGATTGCGTGTGCAATAGCATCAAGCTTTCGTAACTCTCCGCTTCCTGCCGATATGGCATTTTTCGGCGAGATAGGGCTAACGGGTGAGATAAGGACGGTTACGCAGGCATCACGCAGAATTGCCGAAATCAAAAAAATGGGCTTTAAGAGATGTATGCTCCCGTTTGACTGTCTTGGAGCAATAGACAAGTGCGAGGGCATAGAGCTTGTCTCGGTGCGCTCGCTCGGCGACGCTTTACAGTATATAAAAAACGAGGGGAACTGATATGAAGAAAACGGTGCTTATAACGGGTGCATCAAGAGGCATTGGCAGAGAAGCAGCACGTGAGTTTTACAAAAACGGCTACAATGTCGCGATAAACTATAACAAAAGCGAAGAAGCTGCAATTGAGCTTGGTAAAGAGCTTGAGGGGAGCTTGCTCGTCAGGGGAGATGTATCGTGCGAGGACGATGTTAAGCTTATGGTTGACAAGGTTTTAGAGCATTTCGGTAGAATTGACGTGCTTGTAAATAATGCGGGCATATCTTCGTTTAACCTTGTGGGGGATATTTCGCTTGATGAATGGGAAAGCTTGTTTAAGGTAAATGTAACGGGAACATTTCTTGCGTGCAAATATGCATCAAAGCATATGGTTCAAAACCATAGCGGATGTATTATAAATATGGCGTCCATCTGGGGAATATCGGGAAGCTCGTGCGAAAGCTGCTACAGTGCAAGCAAGGGTGCAGTGATAGCCTTTACAAAATCGCTTGCGAAAGAGCTTGGACCGTCAAACATCAGGGTGAATGCCATTGCACCGGGCTTTATAGATACAGATATGAATAAAGCCATATCAAGGGAAGATGCAAAAGCGTTTGCAGACGAAACACCGCTTGGGAAAATTGGTACACCCAAGGATGTTGCCGACCTAACGCTTTTTCTGGCGGACGAAAAGGCTTCGTTTATTACGGGTCAAATAATAGGCTGTGATGGCGGCGCTATTATTTAAATCACAAATTTAATCCTCCTTCATAAAATAGTATTAGGGCTAAGTCCTGATATTTTATGAAGGAGGATTTTT
>JAZNOC010000095.1:0-2555 GCA_045580605.1 Clostridia bacterium
GTTTCGGCTTCGTCGGGGCAGGGAATGCAGGAGCTTTTAAAGCTTATTGCGATTAAAATTCCTTATCCTTTTAAGAGAATGAACCTTATGATTCCCTATGATAAATCGGGAGTTGCGTCTATGATAAGAGATGACGGTAAACTCATCTCTGAAGAATATCTTGCAGAAGGAATAAAAATTACGGCTGATGTAGACGGGAAAGCGGTGCATAAATATGAGCAGTATGGAATATAAAACCATAAAAAACCGCGGAATTGCCGAATATGAAGACAGGAAATCGCGTTTTATCGCAAACGTTTTTCCTGTTGAAACGGAAGAAAAAGCAATAGAAATTCTAAACGCGGTGAAGAAAAAATATTCGGACGCGAGACATAACGTCTACGCCTATGTTGTCCGCGAAAATAATATCCAGAGATTCAGCGACGACGGTGAACCGTCCGGTACGGCAGGGATGCCTGTCCTTGATGCCATAAGAAAAAGAGGACTTACCGATACGCTGGTGGTGGTAACCCGTTATTTCGGCGGTACACTTTTAGGTACGGGCGGACTTGTCCACGCATATGGAAAAAGTGCCTCCGAGGGCATTGAAAATGCCTGCCCCGTAACCCGAAAACTATGCGACATTTTTTCTGTCACAGCAGATTATACTCTGTCAGGCAAAATAGAATACTCGCTTCAAGGGAGCGAGTACATAATCGAAGATATATCTTATACTGATGCAGTAACCTTCACTGTCTGCGTACCGTCAGGTGAAGGAGAACGGTTTATAAAGGAAATAACCGAGATTTCTCTTGGAAACGCAAAAGTAGAACAGATTGGAGAAAAGTTTGTGGATATAGAATAAGACAGAAAGAAGATGATCGGAAACAATGAAAAAAATGACTTTGGCAATCATAGTAATCACAGTTTTATTATTTGGAATGAATTTGCTTTTGGCAAATGCTGAAACGATTGCAAGCGGCAACTGTGGCGATAATCTTACATGGACACTTGACGATGCAGGAACACTTACCATAAGCGGAACAGGGGCAATGGATGATTATACGATGATGAATGAGGAAACGTTTTCATACCTTCCTCCGTGGGATTCGTTTGAAGAAAAAATAAAAGCCGTTGTGATAGAAGATGATGTAACCACCATAGGCGAATATGCGTTTTCGAATTGCATAGAACTTGAAAGAATTACCATAGGTGACAGCGTGACTACAATAGGCGACGGTGCTTTTTTCTTTTGCAACTATATAACAAGCATCAACATTCCAGCAAGCGTAACTGCAATAGGATACGATGCTTTTGAGTGTGCAGGCATTGAAAATTTATATATAGCCGATATTGCTGCATGGTGCGAAATTGAATTTAATTGTTCTTTTTACAACCCCCTGATATGTTATGCTCAAAATATATATTTTAATGGCAAACTTGTTAGAGATCTTGTCATTCCGTCTGACATAACAGAAATAAAACCTTATTCATTTTCCGGTGCCAGGTTTAATAGTGTCACTATATGTGGCGATGTAACCACCATCGGCAGGTGTGCATTTTATTTCTGCGGCGGACTTAAAACCGTTTGCATTGGAGAAAATGTAACTACCATTGAAGAAAGTGCGTTTGAGAGCGATAGTATTTCCCAAGTTGAGTATGAAGGAAACGAATCAGACTGGGAAAATATAGATATATATGAAGGAGGAAATGTTAGTATAACAATCCTTAACTCCGTAAACTGTAATTCTCCGTTGTTCCACAAAAATGCTGTTACAAACAACATTTCGGTAATTAAAACGGATAAAACAACCGAATGGTCTTTTGCGATTGAGGTTGAAAGGCAGACTGCGGGTGTTGATTACATATATGTAGGCATTTATAATGGAAATGGTAAAATGCTAGGAATAAACAAGGCTGAGATAGCCTTTAATGGAACGGCAAGTATTGACATAACCAAGGTTGACGGAGCAGCTTATGCAAGGGTATTTGCATGGCATAATTATCAGCCATTAGCACCTGAGGAAAAGATTGATTTATAAAATTAAAGGAGCGACAAAAGTCGCTCCTGTTTTTGTTCTTTTTAATATCTTCCGGAAGTTATATCCGCTACCAATAATTCTAACGCTGCCCAATCGGTGTTTTCGCCCGATTTGATAGAGTAGTCAGCGGCGAGACATTTATCTATAAGATTTTTTGCCCGAGCAGCAGTTAGTCTGCGGGCTTGTGCAATATATTTTTGTGCAATAAAAGGTTTGAGACCAAGCTGCGTTGCAATGTCGGGTGCGCCCGAGTCAAGAAGAATTCTTGTTTTGCCAAACATTGAGGCTTGTCTGCCTATGAGTACTAAAATTTTAATGGGGACTTCGCGGCAAAGCTTCATTTCTTCCAGCATAGGAAGAACAAGGCTTGATTTGCCCTCAATCATAGCATCCAGCATTTCAAAAACCCTGCTTTTGAGAGATTTTTTAACTATCGTGTCAACATCTTCTTCGGTGATGGTTTTTTTGTTCATTGCGAACGCAATAAGCTTGTCCATTTCGGCTGTGATGCTTGTCAGCCCCTCGTCGCAGGAA
>JAZNOC010000096.1:0-7736 GCA_045580605.1 Clostridia bacterium
TTCATAAATTTACCCTCCGATTTTATTATATTTAATCTACGGGTAAAATACAAGCATTTTAACGAAAAGCATTGAATTATTCTCATTTTATGGTATAATAAAAGATGATTAAGTAGGCTGAGGTTTTGCTATGAATTATGATGAATTGCGTGCCGATATTAAAAACGGCAAAATAGCACCCCTTTATCTTTTTCAGGGGGATGAAGAATACCTAATTGAATATTGCATAGGCGAAATCAAAAAAGCGTTGATTGAGTCGTGGTCAGAGATGATGAACTTTAAAAGCTTCAGCGAAATTCCTGAGGTTAACGAGGCATCGGATTTTCTTGAAACGCTGCCCGTTATGAGCGAGCGGAAGCTTTTGGTTTTCAGAAGATGCAACCTTTTCGGCAACATCAAAAACAAGGCAGCGTGGGAAGAGATTTTTTCCTCGATTGCACCATTTAACTGTGTTATCGTCTGGGATGTGCCTCTCGAAAAGGGCAAAAAGAGCACGGGGCTAAGGAAAGCTATCGAAACCCATGGAACAGTTGTGGACTTTGCGCTCAGGAGTGAAGCTCAGTTAAGAGGTTGGGTTATAAAAAATGCAAACGCAAGCGGAAAGAAAATAGACACGAAAAACGCATCTTATCTTGCGACTTCGCTTGGTCGGAAAATGCAATCTATCAAAACAGAGCTTGGGAAAATTATCGCATTTACCAAGGGTGATACCATCACCCGTGAGGATATCGACTCGGTAATCATCAAGCCCGCCGAGGAAAATGTTTTTAATTTTATTGATGCAATTTTTGACGGCAAGCGTGAGCTTTGCTATAACATACTCTACAAGCTTCGCAACTTAAGGCAGGAGCCTGCCGCAATTATCTCGGTGCTTGCATCTCAGCTGATATCTATTTACAAAGCTAAGGCGTATCTTTTAAGCGGTCTTACGTCGCCTCAGGCGGCAAAGGAGCTTGGCGGTGGTTTCATCGCGGAAAAGAGCGTTCGCAAGGCGGAAAGACTCAAGGTGGAAAATATTGAGCGCCTGATTTCATTGTGCAGAGAGGGCGACGGGGCAATAAAGCAGGGCAGAATGAGCGGCTGGAGCGCTCTTGAATCTATAATTGCAGAATACAAGTTTTATTGAAAGGAAGTTTAGTTATGGAATACAAGCTTGAAAACGGATGGAACAAAATTGATGATAAAGAAGTGGTGTTTAACTTTTGTGAGGGTTATAAAAATTACCTTAACACCGCTAAAACGGAGCGTGAATGTATTGATGAGGCAAAAGCACTTGCCGAGGAAAGCGGTTTTAAGCCTCTTGACAGCTTTGACTCTCTCAAGGCGGGGGATAAGGTTTACGCAATAAACCGTGATAAAAGTGCAGTTTTTGCGATTATCGGCGAAGAAAAGGTAAGCTCGGGAATAAATATTGTAGGCTCACACGTTGATGCTCCACGCCTTGATTTAAAGCAAAACCCGCTTTATGAGGACGGCGAGCTTGCTTTCTTTAAAACTCACTACTACGGCGGTATTAAAAAATACCAATGCACTGCCGTACCGCTTGCACTTCACGGTGTTGTTATAAAGGGAAATGGCGAAAAGGTAAAGGTGAGCATCGGAGAAGAAAGCGATGATATTACATTTGTTATAACCGACCTTCTTCCGCACCTTGCACGAGAGCAGATGAAAAAAGAGCCCTCCAACATAATTGAGGGCGAGGACCTTAATATACTTATTGGCTCTATGCCCCTTAAGGATACGGAAAAAGATGGTGTTAAAGCAGGTATTTTAAAGCTTCTCAATGAAAAATATGGGATATGCGAAGAAGACTTTATCAGCGCTGAGCTTGAGGCAGTGCCTGCCGCAAGAGCAAAGGATGTCGGATTCGACCGTTCTCTTATCGGAGCTTATGCTCACGATGATAAGGTGTGTGCGTACCCGAGCCTTCTTGCAATACTCAACTCTGAAAACTGTAAAAAAACTGCTTTATGTCTTCTTACAGACAAAGAAGAAATCGGCAGTATGGGTAATACGGGTGCAAAAAGTAAATTTATGCAGCTTGTAGTTTCGGAAATTCTTGAAAAGACGGGCGAAGGCAGTTCAAGCCTTAATTTTCTTCGCACTCTTGACAACAGTGTTTGTCTCAGTGCAGATGTTAATGCCGCTTTTGACCCCAACTTTGCAAACGTTTACGAAAAGAGAAACTGCGCAAAGGCTGGTTATGGGCTTTCAATCTGCAAGTACACAGGTGCAAGAGGAAAATACGATTCGAGCGACGCTTCAGCAGAACTTGTTTATAAGATTCGCAAGCTTTTTAACGATAATGACGTTTTATGGCACACTGCCGAGCTTGGAAAAATTGATATGGGTGGCGGCGGAACAATAGCGCAGTATATGGCAAACTTAGGCGTTGACACCATCGACTGCGGCGTTCCCGTTCTCAGCATGCACGCACCGTTTGAGGTTGTTTCAAAGCTTGATGTTTATATGGCATACGAGGGCTTTTACGCTTTTTATAATCAAATGGGAGCAGATAAATGAGAATAGATAAGTTTTTAAAGGTATCGCGCATTATCAAGCGTCGTACGGTTGCCAATGAAGCGTGCGATAATGGCAGAGTAAGCCTTAACGGGAAGGTCTGCAAGGCAAGTGCCGAGGTAAAATGCGGTGATATAGTAGAAATTCGCTTTGGCGAAAGAATGATAAAATTAAAGGTAGAGGATATCCGCGAGCACACTCTTAAGGCTGACGCCTCCTCGCTTTATTCTGTAATTGAAAATAATTAAGGCAGGTTTAGAATGGATATATTAAAAAAGCTGTGTGCTGAATTTGGCACATCCGAGAAGAACACGCAGAATGTAATAAATATGCTTGACGAGGGTAATACCGTCCCCTTTATCGCGAGATACCGCAAGGAAATGACGGGAAATATGGATGACCAGCTCATACGTTCAATTTCGTCAAGGCTTGATGCTCTCAGAGCGCTCGAAGCAAGGCGCGAGGAGGTTATTCGCCTTATTGACGAACAGGGTAAGCTTACTGACGAAATAACCGAGGCGGTAAAAAATGCACAGACTCTTACGGAGATTGAGGATATCTATCGCCCGTATCGCCCCAAGAGGAAAACACGTGCCTCTGTAGCGCGTGAAAAGGGTCTTGAGCCAATTGCCGAGATTATCCTTTCGGGCAGTTTCGCGGGTGATATTTACGACGAGGCAGCAAAATATATCGACGAGGAAAAGGGCGTTTTGTCGGTAGAAGATGCAATCAACGGTGCAAAGGACATAATCGCCGAGGAAATAAGCGACAATGCGGACTTCAGGAAAACAATTCGCTCTCTCACATACAAAAATGGTATAATTACAAGCCGTGAGGGTAAAAAGCCCGAAGATGTCTACAAGATGTACTTTGAGTTTTCGGAGCCTGTCAAAAGCACTGCCGACCATCGTATTCTTGCAATGGACCGCGGCGAAAAGGAGGATGCTCTCTCCGTTAAAATTGAGATTGAGCCTCACCTTATTACCGATTATATAAAAAAACAGGTTGTTACGGGCAGTAACACTCAGCTTATCAGTCTGTTGGAGGAAGCGGTTGAGGATTCTTACAAAAGGCTTATCGCTCCGTCTATAGAAAACGAAATCCGAGGAATGCTTACTGAGCGTGCGCAAACCTCGGCAATAGGGCTTTTCAGTGTAAATTTAAAGAACTTGCTTCTTGTTCCGCCCGTTAAGGGGCATACAGTGCTTGGCGTTGACCCGGGCTATAGAACGGGTTGTAAGCTTGCCGTGGTAGATAGCACGGGAAAGGTGCTTGAAACGGGTGTCGGATACTTCACCCTCGAGCATCACGATATAGAAAAGGCTAAAAAGCAGATTAAGGCAATGATTGAGCGAAACGGAGTTACGCTTGTATCTATTGGTAATGGTACGGCTACGGGCGAAAGCGAGAAGTTTATATCAGAGCTTTTAGGCGAAATTTCTTACCCCGTTAAATATATGGTGGTTTCCGAGGCAGGAGCTTCTGTCTACAGCGCAAGCAAGCTCGGTGCTGAAGAATTCCCCGATTACGATGTTTCACTCAGGAGTGCAGTGTCTATCGCACGCAGGCTTCAGGACCCGCTTTCCGAGCTTGTTAAGATTGACCCCCGTTCAATAGGTGTCGGTCAGTATCAGCACGACTGCAACCAAAAGCAGCTTTCCGAGGCTCTCGGCGGCGTTGTGGAAAACTGCGTTAACAGCGTAGGTGTTGACCTTAATACAGCGTCTGCCCCGCTGCTTAGTTATATTGCAGGTATTTCTTCTGCTGTGGCAAAAAACATTGTATCCTACCGAGAAGAAAACGGAAGCTTCAGCTCACGAAAAGAGCTTCTTAAGGTAAATAAGCTCGGCGCAAAGGCATTTGAGCAGTGCGCGGGCTTTATGCGTATTCCCGATGGGAAGGATATTTTGGATAACACTTCTGTCCATCCAGAAAGCTACGAGGCGGCACGCAAAATAATTTCTCTTTGTAAATATTCAGACGAGGAAATTAAAAAAAGCTCCTTTTCTGATATAAAGAGCCGTCTTTCTAAAAGCGATGCCGACAGTGTGTGTGCCGAATTTGAAATTGGTCCGTTTACGCTAAATGATATTTGCGATACACTTTCAAAGCCTGGAAGAGATATGCGTGATGAGCTTCCCAAACCGCTTTTGCGCAGCGGATGTATGTCGCTTGATGAGCTGACGGCAGGTATGATACTCGAGGGCACTGTTCGTAATGTTATCGACTTTGGTGCTTTTGTGGATATCGGAGTTCATCAGGACGGGCTTGTACATATTTCTCAGATTTCCGATAAGTTCATTAAGCACCCGACAGATGTCTTGAGCATTGGCGACATCGTAAAGGTAAAAATCCTCGATGTCGATAAAGAGAAAAAAAGGATTTCTCTCACAATGAAGCTTTAACAGCTGTAAATAAGGTTTTATAGAATAAAAAAAGACGGATTATCCGTCTTTTTTTATTCTATAAAATTCTTTTGCGTTTTGTGTAGTAATTTCTTCGACTTCTTCTACCGATATGCCTTTGATTTCAGCAATTTTTTCTGCAACATGGTGAATGTGCAGACTGCTGTTACGCTCGCCCCTGTGCGGAACGGGGGCAAGGTATGGGCAATCGGTTTCAAGCATAATTCTGTCGAGCGGAGCATAACGCACAGCTTCAACTGTGCGGACATTGTTTTTAAATGTGAGCGTACCGCCAACCGATATAAAAAGTCCCATATTAAATATAATCCTTGCCGTCTCTACGCTTTCGCTAAAGCAGTGCATCACACCTCCGCCGTCCTTGTAATTTGCCTTTAAAACGTCGAGGCAGTCTCCGCACGCCTCACGGCAATGTACTACGATGGGTTTTTTTATCTCGTTTGACAAACCTATCTGCAAGGCAAATATTTCCTTTTGCTTTTGCTTATCCTGACCGTAGTGATAATCAAGTCCGATTTCACCCACGGCAACAACCTTTTCGTGAAGTGCAAGAGTGCGGATTTCTTCCAAATCGTCCTGCGTTACACTGTCTGCGTACTGAGGATGAAGACCTGCCGTAGCATAAGCAAACGGATATTTTTCAGCCATCTCGATGCACTGCTTTGTATTCTTTACTGTGCAGCCCGAGTTTATAATGTAGCCTATTCCCCGCTTTTGCAAATTTTCAAAAAGCACATCACGGTCCTCGTCAAAGCGGGCATCATAATAATGTGCGTGTGTATCAATGAGCATCAGCAAACTTCACTTCCAAGCGGGATATCGTCTGCAGGAGTTACGATGCAAAGCTTATCGCCCTTTGATGCGCAAAGTATCATACCGCGGCTTTCCTCGCCGCAAAGTGTTACAGGCTTAAGGTTTGTAACGATGATAACCCTCTTGCCGATTAAATCAGCAGGCTCATAATGAAGCGCTATTCCGCTTACTACCTGACGCTTTTCATAACCAAGGTCAACCTGAAGCTTAAGGAGCTTTTTAGCCTTTTTAATCTTCTCGCACGCAATGACCTGGGCAACACGAAGCTCGGTTTTGTCAAATTCGTCGATGGTGATTTCTGCCTTATGCTCGGGCTCTTCAACAACGGCTTCTTTCTTTGCCGCCTGCTCTTTTTCAAGAGCCTCAAGCTCTGCCTGTACATCTATTCTCGGGAAAAGAGCCTCGCCCTTTTTCACGGTGTAGCTATCCTGCTTACCCCATTCTTTTGCACTGTTCCAGCCGCCGTTTTCTGCTCCGATTTGCTCAAGAATCTTCGGCGAAGTGCGGGTCATAACGGGGGCTATAAGCTCTGCGGAGATGCGAATTGATTCACAAAGGTTATACATAACCATCTCAAGACGCTTCTTCTTGCTTTCATCCTTCGCAAGTGCCCAGGGCATTGTTTCGTCAATATATTTATTGGTACGGCTGATAAGCTTCCAGATTTCCGCAAGAGCAGTTGAGAACTGGTATGCATCCATCAGCTTTTCGACCTTTTCGGGAGTTTCCTTTGCAAGAGTGATAAGCTCATTGTCGAGGTCTGCTGCCTCACCATTTTTCGTAACAGTGCCACCGAAATACTTCTCAACCATGCTTACGCTACGGCTTACAAGGTTACCGAGGTCATTTGCAAGGTCTGAATTTATGCGATTGATAAGAGCCTCGTTATTAAATACGCCGTCTGCACCGAAGGGCATTTCACGCATTAAAAAATAACGGATTGCATCAACGCCGTATTTGTTGATAAGAGTTACGGGGTCAACAACATTACCCTTGGACTTACTCATCTTACCGCCGTCAAGAAGAAGCCATCCGTGGCCGTATACCTGCTTGGGAAGCGGAAGATCAAGTGCCATAAGCATTGCAGGCCAGATAATTGAGTGGAAACGCACAATCTCTTTACCTACAAGGTGCAAATCTGCAGGCCAGAACTTCTGGAAATCCTCATCGTTGTCGCTGAAAGCACCCATTGCCGTGATATAGTTTGTAAGAGCGTCAAGCCATACATAAACCACGTGCTTAGGGTCAAAGTCAACGGGGATGCCCCAGTCAAAGCTTGTTCTTGAAACACACAAGTCCTCAAGCCCGGGAATGAGGAAGTTGTTAAGCATCTCATTCTGGCGGATTGCGGGCTGAAGAAATTCGGGACTGTTTTTAATAAGCTCAATGAGTCTGTCCTGATATTTTGAAAGGCGGAAGAAGTAGCTCTCCTCCTTTGTTTTTTCAACATCTCTGCCGCAGTCGGGGCATTTGCCGTCCTTAAGCTGATGCTCTGTCCAGAAAGATTCGCAAGGGGTGCAATACCATCCCTCGTACTCGCTTTTGTAGATATCTCCCTTTTCATAAAGCTTGTTAAAGATTTTCTGCACGGCTTTAGTATGCATTTCGTCAGTTGTACGAATAAACTTGTCGTTCGTGATATCAAGTGATTTCCACAATTCCTTTATTCCGACAACAATATTATCAACATACTGCTGAGGAGTAACGCCCTTTTCTTCAGCAATTCGCTGAATTTTCTGACCGTGCTCATCAGTACCCGTAAGAAACATTACGTCATAGCCCTGCGCTCTTTTGTAGCGCGCGATAGTATCTGCCGCAACTGTACAGTAGCTGTGCCCTATATGGAGCTTATCGCTCGGGTAATATATTGGGGTGGTGATATAAAATTTTTCCTTAGACATCTTCCTGCCTCCTATATTTTTCTCTGATTCTTTCGAGAGTTATTTTAAAATCCTCCGGCAATGGTGCCGAGAAAGATAC
>JAZNOC010000097.1:0-18724 GCA_045580605.1 Clostridia bacterium
GGCAACCCGTTAAATTGGCGTAATGCTGTTGGTTTAACGTGGGAAGGCAGACAGCTTCAAAGAACCAATCTTGCGGCAAATGCGTACGTAGATTATACCTATAATTCAAGCGGTATACGTACTTCTAAGCATTACGTTAACTCTGCCGCATATATGAGCGAAACGCGCAACTATGTCCTCGACGGCACAAGGATAATACAAGAAGACATTACGATTTCGACAATAACGTCGCTGACAAATGCAACCTTGTATTATCTCTACGATGCATCGGGCAGTGTTCAAGGATTTATCTATAATAACCAGCACTATTACTTCCAAAAGAATCTGCAAGGCGACGTAATACGTATTCTTAACAATTACGGCAATGTAGTTACAGAATACACCTACGACGCTTGGGGTAAAGTTTTAACCACAACAGGTTCGCTTGCAAGCACCATAGGGCAATACAATCCTTTCCGTTACCGTGGTTATTACTACGATGCAGAAACAGGGTTCTATTATTTGCAATCGAGATACTATGACCCCGTTGTTGGCAGATTCTTGAATGCGGACGGCATCGTTGGTGCAAATGGCGGTATCGAAGGTTACAATATGTTCGCATATTGTAACAACAATCCTGTTATGTATGCTGATGACAGTGGTTATGCAATAAGAAACAATACCGTCATTATTAATGACGACGGGAGTGGGGCACCACCTATAAGCTATTTAGGTGATGAAAGTGTAGTAGATACACTTTTCGATGCAGTTGAAGAATCTTGGAATAACCTCAAGGAAGATATCGAAGAATTTGATATAACTAATACGGATGAGCAAAAGGTTATCGATGCACATTATTTTTCGATATACCGTGGTCATTTGGCTTTTAAATTGCCGATCGGCGACAACGCTTTTTCATTTGGTACATTATTTATTGGTGATGATGTCAAAAACCACACAACTATACAACACGAAAACGGACATGCAATTCACCACGATATTATAGGTCCCGCCAGGTATTTAACACATGTTGCTATCCCTTCGTTGTACGATTACTGGAATGATACAAAAGAATATTATTCTGAACCTCAAGAAACTATAGCGGATGTATTGGGACAGGTGGAACGAACTAAAGATGGTCGAAAATATGAGTATAAAAAGACTGAAGAATCAACGAGAAGGTTTTTGTGGTCTATTTTGTTACCGTTTTAACGAGGGGGCTGTATGAAACGTATTATTTGTGTTTTATTATTTTTATGCATATTTTTCACTGGCTGTTATCCGCCTAATTCTGTAGAAAAGACCGGGTATTATGAGTGTTACTATCTGGTGCGAAACGTTGTACCGTTTGCTCAAGATGGGGACAATGATACAAAATCATTAGCAAGAGTCTATCTTCTTGATACGGACGATTTCGGTCGAAATTTGTATGTTTATCATCAATACTCATATATGCTAAATGAAGCTATTTCTATATGGCTGATCTGTCAGCAAGCCGAAGACGGAGTTGCGTATTATTATAGCGACGTTTGCTACGTTATTAAATCGCGGTACGACGAAAAATTGTCCGAAAATGAACTTGATGATTTCAAACAAGCAAATGATTGGAATCAAGAAATACTAACCGATAAATGTGCTTGGATAAAATATTCGCACAGCATTCCGCAAGAGACCTTAAGTGAAACTGCTATCATTGATGCGTTAAACGAATATTTTAATCCTATTGACGATAGATATCTTGGTTTCGACGCCCTTGAAACAAAAGGAAACAAACAGGTCTTTTTAGTGGCGGAAGCATCTATGAAGAATAATGAAGAAACATTGCATTCGGCTCATTTGGTGATGCTTGATGTTAATACTGTAGAGGTTTTGGCATCTTCGGAAATACCACTCGAAGTCTTCGATTTCAAGCACATCAATCAAATAGGCGAATTAATAAAACAATTCAAGCAACAGAATGGCTTTTAGTGCTATCGTTTTTGTGAATTCACAACCCCCGGCGTCGCTCAAAACAGCAATGCCGGGGGACACCCCTCGCAACCTACGACTCAAAGCATCAGGTAACCACCGCTTCGAAGACTGTCGGCAACACCACGCAAACAGCAAGCTATACCTACGATAACTACGGTAATATTACAGGCGTAACGCTTTCCGCAGGCGGAAGCTTGAAGGTTACCTCCTCGGCGGTTTATTCCGATTACGGCAACTACCTAACCGAATCTGTAAATGAGCTTGGCAAGACAACTACCTATAACTACGATTCGGTTACCAAGCTGTTAAAGTATATCCAAAACGCAAATAACGTCCACACTGCGTATACCTACGATAACCGCGATAGAACGACCAAGGTGTACCTCGATGCAGATAAGGACGGCATAGCCGATACTGCCGAAGCACAGGTTGCTTACCTTTATGCGAACAATCGTCTTTCGGGTATCGACACCGCAACGACCGATTACACCTTGACCTACGATGCGTTCGGCAACGTGTTGACGATTAAGGCGGGTAATTATACGCTGGCAACCTACGAATATGCCGCCAATAACGGCAAGCTGTTAAAGCTTACCTATGGCAACGGCGATTACGAGCAATATATTTACGATTCGCTTGAAAGACTTGTAGAAGTAAAGCTAAACGGTGCAACCGAATATATCGTTAAGTACGATAATAACGGTCGTCTGTATTCGCTTACCGAAAACGGCGCAACGCATATTTACGAATACGATTCACTCGACCGTTTGGTGCGCGCTTGGCAGGAGGATGGTAACGGCAACTATATCGTTGCAGTTGAGAATTCCTACGACGATCTTGGCAGAGCCAAAGGCTCGACCTACGTTGTTGGCGACAGAACTATGGCTTATGAGATTAATTATAGGCCGAATTCGAATCTCGTTAACTATATATCTATGCCGGTTGCAGGCGTGCAATCGAACATAGGCTATACCTACGATGAATTCGAAAGAGTAACGAGAAAGCAGCATTCTTTCTCAAACGCAATAAACTTCTGCGAGGAATACCAATATTACAGCTATACCGATGCAGAAGGCGAACACACCACCTCGCTCGTGTCCTCGCTTTCGTTCGGCGGTAATAGCTCTAATACTAACTCTGCAACCTATACCTATATTTACGATAATTTGGGCAATATCACCCAAATTAAAAAAGACGGCGTATTGGTAGAATCCTACGAATACGATTCGTTGGGGCAATTAACACGCGAGGACAACGTACCCGCCAATTACTCCGTATTTTACAGCTACGACAAATCCGGCAACCTGACAAAGAGCGAGAGGTTCACATATGCCTCTGCACCAACGTGGCATATGGCTGCACTGTTCGGTACGGGTGCGGTTGTCAATTATACCTACGGCAACTCCACTTGGGGCGATTTACTTACCAATTACAACGGTACGGCTATTACCTACGATGCAATAGGCAACCCGACAAAGTGGAGAAATTCGAGTTCTCTTACTTGGGAGGGTAGAACGCTTACTGCCCAAACGCTTAATAGCGATGATAGACTGACTTATTCATATAATTCGAATGGTATAAGAACGCAGAAGAAAAAACTTGATTATATGACCGGCGATTACAGAACGTATAATTACGTTCTTGACGGAACGAGAATTATTAAAGAAACCGTTTCCGACCGAGCATATAACCTTAACTACACGTTTTATTACCTTTACGATGCATCGGGTAACTTACAAATGAGAAAAGGTTTCGTATACATGTGTTACGAAACCTTTTTATTTAACGAAATCACCCCCTCACCCATTACGTCGGTATAGACAAAGAAAAGGGGTTGCGGAAACAGTTTGCACAAAAGCGGTGTTTTGTATCTCATTTTTACAGTTTTGTGTTTTACTGTCAATTTCATACACTTCCAAAAAAGCATTGCAGAAACTGTGCTTTCGCAGTGCTTTTTGTCTCAAATATGCTTAAAACATAACTCTTTCAAATGGTAAGAAAACCACGTGAAAGGAGTGCCTACATATTGAAAATGAGCACAGAATATGGTAATATAAAAAGAAAGGAGGTGTGCTTATGAAAAATGAAAAAGAATACGGGCAGATGAAGATCGTCTCTCTTGACGGAAGCACGGTGTATAAGCACGGCCTCCATTTGTTCGGGTTATCGGGGCTTACCGTTTTGAAGAACGGAAAGGTAGATGCCGACCGTTTAAGAGGTGTGTTGGACGAGAGTTTGGATACCATTAGGTTAGAGCAGCTTTGCAAGGAAAAGAAGAAAGAACTTCCCTTTCCGTTTATGGAACAAGGTTGCACTCGAGCATTGGTGAACGTTCGCTTTGACCACGCGGTAAAGCTGTTTGAGCAATACGGCAGAAGATACGTGCGGTACGGGTATTCGGTTACCGATGAGGATATGAACGACCACGTTTGTGTCCGTTATGAAAACGGTTGCCCTGCTCTTGTTGCTATCGAAGTTCCCTATGACAAGGACAAGAAGTACGAACCCGTAGAAAGCCCAATAGACAAAAGCTTGCTTGGAAAATACTTTGAATACGATGCAAAGACACGTTCTTACTGCAGAAGTACGAAGGAGATCCCTTCCCAAGCGAAGAAGAACGAGATAAGAGAGTATCTCTACAAGCACGGGTTTGACATCTACGGCGTACATTACGTTCGTTACAAGCGAAGTGCGGGAAGCAGCAGACAGGGACATTGCCTGTTTATCGCAGAATGTCTTTACGAGGATATGATGCAGTGGAGCAGGTGCGGTCTCAACACAGATAACGTACTTGACCAAGCGTCCTGGCAGTCATATATTGCGTTAACTCTAAGCAGTATCGAAAAAACGATCAAGCTGCCGAAGAAGGCTATACTTGTATTGCCCGACGAGGTGAGCAGGTTTGTTACAAAGGCTGTATGTGTTGAGGAAACGAAGTCCGGAAACCTTACAGCAAGCGAAAAAGAAACAGAGGTTGAAAACATCCTCTGGGACGGTGAAGCGTTACTTGACGTAAGCGTATTTGAAGAAAACGGATATGCGGAAAGTGGTATGATGCTTCTTCGCAACCGCTTCTTTAAGACCTGTGCCTTCAACACCAATCTGCAAGCGTTCTTTAAGGTGAACGGTATCGAAAAGATCTCACAGCTAAAGGGTTACACCGTAGCGCGCAAGGTAGAAGACATTAAGCTTGTCGTTACCGAAAGCAGCTTGAAGTTTATGAAGTTCCTGCCCGAAGAGATGAGCAGAAAAGACGGATACGTTGCTTGGCTCAATGCCTTATACGAAGGTAAAGACACTTCCCTTTTCGGTGTAGTCAAGACCGACAAAGTACCCTCCGTTATGAACGGATATATGGCTTATGCAAATTACCAGTTGCTGAATACGGTAGGATTATCAAGATTAGGCATCGAGCAGTTCCTTGCACCCAGCTTTGAATATCTGAGCAAGATACGAAACGATCCCATGTATATGCGCTATCACGCAAAGACACAGCTAACATCCAAGGGGGAGATGATTCCCCTATCTGTAGATAATTACAAGCAGCACGTTATTACAGATATGCTGCGCCGTACCGATGAGTTTGCTATGACCGAGTTTTACAAGAGCTACCGCAGTGAAGTCTGCAAACGATTCAAGGACAGAATGAAGGACGGAAAGATCGTTATCGAGGGCGGATATCAAACGCTGTTCGGTAACCCGATGGAATTCCTCTATGCTGCGATCGGTGCGAAATATACCGAGCCCGAGCTATACGACGGCGAGATCTACACCACACGGTTTGAACCCGGTGAAAAATTGCTGTGTGCAAGAAGTCCTCATATCACTATGGGTAATCTGTTCCTTGCAGAAAACGTGCATTCCGAGAACATTGACGCTTGCTTTAACCTCACGCCGAATATTGTTTGTGTCAATGCAATCAACAGTAATCTTCAACACCGCTTAAACGGTTGTGATTACGATTCGGACACAATGCTGATCACCAACAACGAATGGCTGATTGCGGCAACGACGCTTGAATACGACAAACTCGGTGTTCCCGTATGCAACGTAAAGCCTTCGCAGAAAACAGCATATACCTTTGCGCCCGAGGATCTTGCAAGGTTGGATTGCATCATCTCCGAAAACAAGATCGGAGATATCGTTAATCTCTCGCAGTTTATCAACAGTATCTTCTGGCACGAGCTTTCAAAAGGTAAGTTCGTTGAAGAACTGATGCCCATATACCTTGACATCTGCAAGCTTGCGGTGTTATCCGGTATGGAGATAGACAAAGCGAAGCGAATGTACAGTGTAGATACCAACAAGGCCTTAAACGAGCTTGGTAAATACAAAAAGGAATACAAGGAATCTCACGGCGGAAAGCTCCCCCGCTTCTTCAAGCACATTACCGAGGGTAACGTTTCTGCAAGAGATGATGACGTATCCATGAACACGCCGATGTCATTTATCTTTGATGCGGTGGAAAGCTGTAACAACAGAAGCGCGAAAACACAAACGGTAAAGCTTGTGGATCTGTTCGACCTCGACGTTTCCGACTGCGATGCCAACGACACACATCGTAAGCAAAAGATCATTCAGACCGTCAAGGATGCGTATTCTCAAATACAGCATCTGCAGATCGGGATGAAGAAAGACGATGAAAAGCAGTACCGAAAAGAAAAAGCGGATGAACTGTTCGCTCATTGTCTTGAAGTTGCTTCCAAGCATATCGTAAACGATCACGTCTTGCATATGATCCTAAAAGAGATCGACAACGACAAGAAGGAAAAATACAATATCGGAAGCGCAAAGAGTTTTCTGTTTGCAGTATTGCTCTACGAGAAAAACAAACGTCTGCTGAACAAGGTGAAAGGTATGGAAACGCATATCTTCTCCGAGCTGATGCTATATGAAGGCACCGCTAAACCGGATATGTTCATCACGGAATCCATATACGGACACCGTCATATCATCTATGATTTTGAAACAATGAAATAACGTAAAACCAAATCAGGTACCGAGAAAAATCTCGGTGCCTTTTTTGTTTGCGATGAAAGGAGAAAACAAATGAAAGAATCTATTTACAAATCCTTCGATGAGCTTCCCTGCTTTCTGAATGCTAAGCAGGTTGCAAATCTACTGGGCGTCTCGCAATCGTCTTGCTACGAGCTGATGAGTGAACCCGACTTCCCCGTTACGCATATCGGGAAGCGAATGATTGTGCAAAAGGATAAGCTGATCGAATGGCTGAACAAAAATACGAAAGGAGGTAAGCTATGTTAAACGCTGAAATGCAAAAGTTAAAACAGCAAAACTATTTTCCTATTCCCAACGCGGTGTTCGATATCGATCTGACTGACGGTGAGATATTGGTATATGCGTTTCTGCTTCGATGCGAGGACAGGAGAACTTATCAATGTCATCCCAGCTACACGACGATCGGCCGTGCTATCGGCAAGAGCGTAAACAGTGTGCGTAAATACGTGCAAGGCTTGATTCAAAAAGGGCTTATCACTACCGAGCACACGCAGATCGTTACCAAAAGCGGCGAAACGAGAAACGGAACACTTCTATACACCATTCTGCCCATACAGCAGGTTATGGAGAGACAGTTTGAACGGCAGATGACTCTTGCGATGATGGAAAACAGGAAGCAAGAAATACAAGAAAAACTGCGAAAATAACGGAGATTATTTTCAAGCAGGATAAAGAGGATACTCTTACACCGAGCCGGCAACGCCGGTCGGGGAGAAATATCCCGTAAAATCAAGGGTATTTCTAAAACTAACGAAAAACTCAATATTACAAAAAGGGTACCGTAAAGCAGCTCAAAGGACAAGTTTTACGGCATTTTTAAGCAAAAAATATGAAACTCAAATAGGAGGTAGAAAATGAAAAAGCAAAAACAAGAAAACCTTAAGGCAAACAGCATACGTCTTGCCCCTTCCGTATGGGAGGATTGCGAAAGACGTGCCGAAAGAATGGGATTGAAATCCAAAAACGAGTTTATTCGCGATGCAATCACCTTCTATACCGAATGGCTTGACTCACCTGCAACACAGAAGTTTATGACTCCTGCGCTGGAATCTGTCATCGGTGCTAAAGTACGCGACAGCGAAGAAAGACTTGCGAGATTACTTTTTAAGTTAGCAGTCGATCAAAACTTCCTTGCGCATATCGTTGGCAACACCTACGAATATGATGAAGCTACGTTGGAAGACTTCCGCATTCAATCTCTGCGCGAGGTGAAGGAAACCAACGGAACGTTAACGGCGAAAGATATTCTGCGCGGTGAAAAGTAATGGCAAGATTAATTTTGAAAGCGCCGTACTACTCACCCAAATCCAAAACGCCAAGCGGGAATACGCGCGGCGGATACGCTACGTATATAGCTACGCGCGAAAGTGTTGAACTTCTGAGAAGCGGTATGGCGAGCTACGTCGGCGAGAGAAGAGGCTCCTGCGGTCTCTTCTCTGACGAAGGTGTTCCGATCGTGATGTCAAGGATCACAGCCGAGATAGATAACCACAACGGTAACGTATGGGGATTCATTATCTCACTGAAGCGTGAAGACGGCGAACGACTCGGATACAACAATGCGTTATCTTGGATGAATCTACTTCGCTCAAGGCGAAACGACATCGCAAAAGAGATGCACATCTCTCCCGAAAATCTTCGTTGGTATGGTGCGTACCACGACAAAGAAGACCATCCTCACGTACACGTTCTGGTATGGTCGGACAATCCTAATGAGCCTTATCTGTCTAAGGATGGGATAAGAAACATCAAAAAGGTCCTTGCCGAGGATATCTTCCGTCAGGATCTTATGTGCATATACAAAGAGCAAACAAAACACCGCGATGACCTGCGAAGAGAATACCGTGAGATAATGAAAGAGATAGCTGAAAAGATCAAACACGGAGATTTGAATTATCCCGAGCTTGAAATGAAGTTCGCCCTGCTCGCAAAGCGCTTGGAACAGCACAAGGGTAAAAAGCAATACGGTTATCTGGACAAGAAAAGCAAAGAGCTTGTAAACGACATCGTGAAGCTGATTGCCCAAGACAAAAACGTATCCGAGCTTTATGAGCTCTGGTACAAATCTCTTTGCGAGGTGCACTACACCTACACGGACAAGCTTCCCGAAAAGGTTCCGCTATGGAAAAACGAAGCCTTCAAGCCTATAAAGAACGCTGTGGTAAAGGCGGCATCCGGTTTCACATTGCCTAACGACACCGAGATCATAAACGATGACGAGCAGGAAGATGACGTTGCTTATCGTTACTATCTGATTGGTAAGAATCGCATTAAAGATAACGAACCCGAGGAAGCGGAATACTATCTGAAAGAAGCGGTAGAGCTCGGTAATCATCACGCCGCGTTTATGTTATACAAATGTTATCGTGAGAACATCATCGAGCCGGAATACAAAACCTCTGCAAAGCATTATCTTTACAAAGCGGCGGACATGGGCAACTCGGCAGCGGAATATATTCTCGGAAAAGAATTGCTTTCCAAGAATCCCGACAAAGCGAAAGAGTATCTTCTCTCTTCAGCCAACAAGAACAATCCGCAGAGTATGTATCTGCTGGGCAAGGTATTACTTGACGAGGGGAAGATAGTGGAAGCGCTTAAATGGTTAGATGCTTCCGCAAAGCTCGACCTTTGGAATATGACGCAGGTAGGGTTGCTTTACTATTACTCGCTGGGCGAACGTGAGCGCGGTGTTGAGCTTTTAAGAACTGCGGCGAGCGACGGATACAAGAGTGCAAAGAAAGCGTTACAAGCCATTGAGGACGGCGGTGATGCGCAGATACTTTGCCAATGCCTTTGGTTGTTTGCTTATGTCAGCGACATCATCGAAGAAGAAACAGGCAAGCAAACGGTTCGTTACGATGCCGTTGATTCAAAACTACGCCGAGAGATAGCCCAAAAGAAGCATGGCGGTCCCGTGATGAGAATGTAATAAAAACGCACATTTTACAATTCATCAAAACTATCTTTTTGTTACGAAAAAGAAGAAAGTAGTCAAAGTGGCTACTTTCTTCTTTTAAAATCATATCAAATTAACGATGCACCTAAAGAGTTTTTAACTTTTGAATAATATCGGTTATATCTATTTTCACTTTATCATACTTTTCTCTCAATTTATCCGAAACATCGATCATAGCATTTAACATTATTAACTGTTCGTCAATGGTACTTTGCAGACAATTAGCAATTATACAAGCTTCATTCAACGATACCGTGTTCCCATAATTGGGATTATTAATACACCAGTCCGAGTGAGCTACTATAAATTGATAAACATCAACAATATCGGTGTATTTTTTCTGTAAGGTCGTGAAATAGAATAAGCATTCTAATCGTTCCCTCTCTGAAAGATTTTTCTTAGCATTGTTCTGTCCCGACTGTGCTTTTGGAATGTTCGATAAATCATACTTCAACAATTGCAGGAGCGTTTTGTGTGTCTCCAAAATACTTTTCACTTCGTTTTTTACCAAAAAGTGAAATAAATCACAATACTCATTTTTTCGAAATTCGGGTATGATGTTTTTGTTTAAATTCGAAATCTCCCTGTGCGTCTTTATATGACGCGCTACAAACTCGATTATTTTTTTAACCAAAAGATATATCGATAAAAGAATAACAACATAAATAATAGCACTCACAACTCCGTAGTCTTCGAAAAAATCTTTAGAAATGAATATAGAAACAAAAGCTGAAACAATTGTAGCGACTATACCATAAATTTCATCCCTAAAATTAAAAGAAATGTTAAAATTCGTGCTACTACGCTTATCATTCATAGTCGTTCTCCTTTATTCTTATGGTATGTAATGATGATTATGATGCCATTCTATATCCTTGTATTTACAGTTCATAAAAGTATGTTCTCCTGTTAAATTTTGATTCAAGCGATCGAGCCTTTCCTGATAAACAGGATCTGTAACATTTGCAAACTCACCCATTTTTTCCACAAACAATTTGTAATGTGCAGTGTAGAAAAATTCGTTAATTGTCTTTAACTTAAATTCGTCTCTATAATTGTTCAAATGATGAGCATCCACAATTGTTCTTAATAGACATATTATGTAAAAAAATATAGGAACAACATTAAACGGTATTTTCACAAAATTTTTACCGTTGGTCGGATTTATAAAAGAACACAGAATGGCTTTGATTTGATTTTTAGACACTCGACTCTGTTTTATTCTTTTCCTAAAACCATTTAGTCGAAGGTCATGATTGATTTGTTTGCTGAGTGCAGAACAAATTTGATTGAAGCTTGCATTGTCACTTACTTCGAACCGCTCCTCAAGCCCGTATGCACCAATAAGCTTCAACACTCGAGCGAACTCACTATTTGTAAAACAATTATCACAATATATATACAAATACTTATATTCAGATGCGTTCATCAATTGTATTCTTCTCCAATACTGTACATCAAATGCATCTATCTGTCTACCCATATTTAACCCCCGTTAATGTTTTTTATTATTTTAACTTATATTTTTTATGTTGTAAACGGAATCTCACAAAAGAAGCGCGGCGGTCCCGTGATGAGAATGTGAGAAAAAATATATGAAAATGTCTGGATATATACGAACCTTTGTGGTATTGTATGTAGCTAACGAAAGGAGTTGAAAATCAATGCAAAAGAAATTACTAACCAACGGTAATGCGTTCAAGAGAACCGACGGACGATGGTGCGGTGTGGTTTGGTATATGGACGAGCATGGCGAGAGGAAGCGCAAGAGCTTCTCAGGCACGACCAAGCAAGAGGTCAACAAGAAGATGACCGAGTATATTGCCGAGTTCGACAAGATGGTCGAAGCCAGCGATGAGAGCAAAAAGACCTTGCAGGACAGTATGCAGAACTGGCTGCAGGTGTTCAAGTTTCCCTCGGTCGAGAGGACAACCTACGACCGACTTGAATGTACCGCCAAGAACCAAATATATGCAATCCTCGGCAGCAAGGTTGTGGGCAACATTAAGTCGGCAGACATTAAAAATCTGCTGAACCATTGGATGAACGCGGGTTACGCATACACCACCGTGAAAAAGGTGTACGTGATCCTTAACGAATACTTCCGCTGCCTCACACAGCAAGAGCTGATACAAAAGAACCCGATGCAGAGCGCACCGATGATTAAAAAGGCGAACTTTATGGCGGCGCAAGGCAAGGAGAACCTGCCCACAAACGAAACGGTTACAATCTTCACACCCGAGGAGATAGCCAAGATAAAGGAAGAAGCGGCAAAGCAATATGCTACGGGAAAGAAGCTCTACAAGCAAGCAGGTGCGTTCATCCTTATGCTGAACACGGGGTTAAGAACGGGCGAGGTGCTTGGGTTGTTAAATAGTGATATAGACATCGAGAACCGTGTGTTACACGTGCAGAGAGGTGTTAAGCAGAGAAATGTGCGTGACGGATACGAGCAGGTCGGTCCGAAAACCGAGATGGTGGTGGGCAAATTGAAGTCGGCATCGAGCAAGCGTGATGTGCCCTTGAACGACACGGCAATACAAGCCATAAAGGAAATGCGAGAGGAGATATACTTGGGCGAGGACTTCCCTCTTATCCCCGACAAGGACGGAAACTTCCTCAAGCCCGAGAGATTCAGACGGCGTTATTACCGCCTGTTAGACGGCGCAGGCGTCGAACACCGTGGGTTGCACTCACTACGCCACACATTCGCAACCAACCTTGTAAACGGCGTTAAACAGCCCGACGGCGCGATAATATCCTTAACTCCCAAACAAGTTGCGGACATCCTTGGACATAGCACCTCACAAATAACCGAGATGTACTATGTGAAGAAGGACAATACCCGACTAAACGGCCTAACCGATGCGTTCTCGTTATAGGGGCCAATGGTTGGTACGCAATAGACAAAGAAACAACGCACATCCGAAATATAAACGGTTGTACGTTGTTTTACTACTTCGGGTTAATCGTATCATTTAATGTTTTTTACACTTAATCAAAATCTCTTTTGCTGACTTGTCAGTTGCGGCGAATCCAGTTATCCAATCTCTTGCATTAACAAATCTTGTCATTTGCACTTCAAAGCCAACAGACTCACACATATCTATTATTTCTCGTTTTGTAAATCTTTTATCTCTTACTATCAATTCTATAGGCAACGCCTTTCCGCGCTTGAATTGTTCACGTCTATATACAATTCTTGATTCAGTATCCACCAAATAATAATCGGGATTGAAAACATTACCTGTTGATTCTTGAATATTTCCCGGACACAATGACATTAACTCTTTTGCGCTATCTTTCAATACGAATTTGTTTTTTGCCTGAAATAAAGTTAATTCATAATTCATTACTGAAATTAATGCGGTTCCGCCAGTATCCAAGTTATCATATATATTTTTAAGAATTTTAATATTCTCATCATTATCCGAGTATGTACCAATAACATCGTACAGGCAAATCGCCGCCTTAGCCTTAATATCGAAATGATCATAACGACAATCGCCTACTCTAAATTCCACAGATGTGATTCCGCTTTTTTTACTTTCCTTTTTAGCGTGATTTATATTGCTTTCTATGTAGTCAATTCCAAATACTTGCATGCCTTTTTTTGCTAGTTCTAATGCATGTCTCCCTTGACCACACCCGAAATCAATAATCAAATCATTGTTTTTTAATCCTAACTCTTTAATAATAAAGTCGACTTCAGCGTTGGTGTTCGCCATCCATTCCTGATTCGATAAATCCATCCGTGAATATGCGTTTTTCACAAATTGATCCGATGTAGCCAACATTGTTTCTACTTCTTCTGCGGACAAATCAAATGGCAATTGATCTTGAAAAGTAAATGCGATCCATTCCCACCCTTCTTCTAAATCCCCCAACTTCCACGGTACTGTATCTGTGATAACGTCATTTATCATTTTATCGACATTAGTGTGATCTACAAAAAACTCGGTATTAATTCTAGAGGCTTCTTCTGTTATAAATAATTTGGTTTTTTCTGTAATATAAGGAACATTTTCCAAACCGATGGAAATAAGCTTCTGCTTGTTATGTTTGATTCTAATAGGTTCGCTTCGTCTTCGTGTGGCTTTTTCTAATGCACGGATAGCATACGGATTAGCACTTATTATGCCCCATGCATAATGATTAGAGAATCCCCAAATTGATCTTAAAAGATTTTTGGCAATTTCTCTTTTTCTATATTTTTCATGAACGACCAACTGTGTAACCCAAGAAACTATACCATACTTGGGAACATCAATTTGAAGCGCTATGGCATACCCAACTAATGTTTCATTATCTTTGGCCCAATAGATTGATGCATTTTCATTTTCTAGCCATTCATGTAGCTTTTCTGGCGATAATTTTATATTTTCTCCTGGTCTTATTGAAGATTTTTTACTCCATTTACCATATTGCGATGAATAAAGTTTAGAACATTCTTCAATCAATTCTATATATGAAAGGGAAGAATTAATATAATTCGCATATGACCATTCATATTTAATATTCATATAAACTCCTAATCTGAAATAATTATATCATCAAATAAAATAGGTAGCTTCTCTTTGAATTTTTGCAACATTATTAAAGTAATCTCGCGCATTTGGGGATGAGAAATAGGACTCGTCCTTAATTTAAAAAAGTGTCTCCATTCTCGAATATTCATTGTAACTACAATTTCTGTTTTCAAACTGTTTGGTAAAATTGATCTTGCTTCTTGGGGTTGTGCTCCCATTTTGATAAGCTCATTATATTTGTGCTCCACATTTTTCATCATATCAAGCCAAATAACATACTGTGGTGAATCTTCTTGCCAAAAACAAGGTTTTATAAATGTAAGTTCATTGCCAAATTTATCGTTATGATAATTACAATATCGTGTACTTTCTTGACTATAACTAGCAATTCGATGACGAACTATCTCGTGCGAAATACCTCTGTCGCACACTATAGTTACAGTGATTTTTTCATGTTCAAGTACAGATTCATGACCTTTACTAATAATACTTTTTAAAAATGAAAAATGCGAATTTTCCGAAATTCTATCCTCACTTTTATAGCATACTCGCCCTGCTTTCTCTAGCCTACGTAACATCACTTCAGCATTAATGTCTTCATTGAAGATAAATTGTGGTTCGATAATTTTCATAAAAGTTCCTCTCTATATTTATTTATATGTATATCAGCATATGATTTATTAAACAATATTGAATTGTGCATAAAACTGCGTCAGCAATATCAAACATTTTGCAACGTATTATGCCTTTTTTGAGTACATTTCAAGCACGATGGGAGTAATCGCCTGATATTGGAAGTGAATGATATATTTACATAGCCGTCTGTGAAAGCAGGCGGTTTATTTTATTAAAAAGGAGGATTACAATGTCCAACTGCAAAATGATTGCAATATGTAATCAAAAAGGAGGTGTAGGAAATACCACTACCGCCGTAAATTTGGATGTCGGATTAGCAATGCAAGGCAAGAAGGTTTTGCTTGTTGATGTCGATATAAGGATATTCAAAACACATATCACTATCGCAGTTAAAGCGCAGATGCCACTTCAAAAGGCAAAAGCATGCGCGAATATAATTCCAACAGTACGGTTGCAAAAGTTATATAGAATTAGCAACGGCAAGCCCACGAGCGAACCGATTGCCGCAATAATGTCCGAACAGAAACCCAACTAAAAAGATATAGTCGTTCCCAGCGCAGATCAAGTTCGACAGCTTACTCCTTAAAATGTGCCCCTTGAACAAACGATAGATTTTGTTTGCAAGGCGTTGGAAGATTAAAGCATTTTTTAAAAACAAAAACCGTAATCCGAGGTAAATAACACGGAAAATGCACTCTGTTTTTTGCTCTCACTATATAAATGTCATTATTTGCCATTTCGTCTATAAAAAAGTCGAAAATTTTTCAATTTTTTTCAAAACACAATAGGAGTATAAATTTCAATCTCCACTCCTTTCACTCCAACCCTTTATTACCAACTAACAAGCTTCCAATAGTTGATATGCAATAGACAAAGAGAAAGCCCCGCGAATAGCGGGGCATAATTTTATGAGGGATTATTATTTCTATGCAAATAATTCAGTTCTGCAAACACTACTCTATACGCTCAACAGGAATAGCAATTCTTGCTCCGAGTTCAGGCTCTGCGCCGAGGTTGAGTGTTGGAGCAATACTTGTTGCAGATCTATAGCCGTAGCGTTCAAGGTTATAGTTTTCAATTGCCTTAAACACCAGCCCAATATACTTGCCAAAATCATCGGGATTCTCATAAGGCTGACTTTGAAAGTAAAGCATTACACATTCCGGAAGTTCTGCCACCCTATATCCTTCTGGCAGAGTTTTTCTGTAATCGATAGGCACTTCAACTCCTGTAGCAATTTTGCTGATTCCTTCCTCTTGCAGAAAATCGGGTAAATCAATCAGTGCTGCCGTATCAAACTTTTCGTGTATGCTATTAAGCAAGCCTTCCCAATCACAGCCAACTTCCTCGCAATAAGAAAGGTAGTCGGTTGCCGACTTTGATGTAAGATAAATCAATTTTCTTTTTGGTCTGTTAACGGGTGTAACCGTGCAAATTGTTGGCGTGTCCATTGTTTGTCCCTCTTTTAAAATATGATAATGATTAGCAGGGTGCTGAGTAAATAACGGAATAGCAATTTGGCTCTTACGGTACTCTTTTGGCGTAACAGAAAAACGCTTTACAAATGACCTTGTGTAACCTTCATGAGATTGATAGTGACTGTCAAAAGCAACATCAATAACAGAATTCTCAGTGTCAAGAAGTTTGTTCGCACTCTCGCTCAATACAACGGCATTTATGTATTCGCTAAGCGTAATCTTCATATGCTTTTGAAATAATCTGTCAAGTTGACGGCGAGAATATCCAACTGCGCTACAAATATTCTCAACACTAAATTCCAGATCAGTGTGATGTTCTTTTATATACTCCTGTGCCTTAACTATCGCTGTTATATCATCCATCTTGCACCCTTAATATATGATAGCAGAATTTTATTTATATTTCTTGACAAATATGGACAAATAACCATTCAGATGAAAGATATGAATATTATCATTTGATCCAATCTGCAATTTGAAAAATAAAAGTAGAGAGAGCGATAAGAATCGCCAAAATATTAAATACGCTATTGCGTTCAGTAAGTCTACAAAGCAAGAGCGCGGTACGTCCTACGATAAAGTATAAAAGCGTCGCTATTAGCATCACCAAACCGCTTCGAGCAGAATATAAAACAAAAAGTGTAGGTATGGCGACTAAACAAAGAATAAAGCCTATCCAAAATATTGTTCGATAAACGTTAAACCGAAATGTTTTTCCTGCCTTATCATATGCCTTTTTTTCTAACCTATCTCTTTCGCGATCCGCTTCTAAGAGAGCATTAACAATACACGTTTGCAAGGCAGTCATATTTAGCGACTCATCACACGAGGTCTTGTTTTCTCGTTTTTCTAATTCCTCTTTAACCACCTCTTCGACAATTCCTTTTATATAGTCTCGATCGGTTTTTCTACACTTTTTTAAAACACATTTTTTCAAAGTTATTACCTCCAAAAATTATAACTACATTAAAATATTGATGCTCTTTTGATGATGTAGTAAACGGAAAGGTTGCGAACAGAGCGGAACAGATGGGAAATTGATGCTTGATTTGAGCATCAAAGTGGGATTTCGTGGACCGTTGCTCGCAAAAAAATGAATAAGCAAAAACCCGCAAGAATCAAGGATTCATGCGGGTTTTCTGCGTGGCAGGGGCACTAGGACTTGAACCCAGGACCAACGGTTTTGGAGACCGCGACTCTACCAACTGAGCTATACCCCTATACACAAAACCATTGAATAGATATTCAATGTTTTTGATTTGGTGCACCTTCGGGGACTCGAACCCAGGACCCACTGATTAAGAGTCAGTTGCTCTACCAACTGAGCTAAAGGTGCATATTCAATTAATTTTTGGTGGGCCTTCGGGGACTCGAACCCAGGACCGACCGGTTATGAGCCGGTTGCTCTAACCAACTGAGCTAAAGGCCCATATCAGCTTACCGTAACGAAGTATACCCCGATAGGACGGGGTAACTTCGTCAGGAAAGTGTCAGCATCGACCTATTTTCCCAGGCCGTCTCCAGCCAAGTATTTTCAGCACAGACGAGCTTAACTGCCGTGTTCGGAATGGGTACGGGTGGACCCTCGCTGTTAAAGACACTGACTCGCGATACTATTGCACCGCTATCAAAGCTTGCTATTGAAAGTGAATAGAAGATTGCTCATTGTAGAAGTAGTTCAAGCCCTCGGTCTATTAGTATCGGTCAGCTGAACACGTTACCGTGCTTACACCTCCGACCTATCAAACTTGTAGTCTACAAGTGACCTTACTAGCTTATGCTATGGGATATCTAATCTTGAGGTGGGCTTCACGCTTAGATGCCTTCAGCGTTTATCCCATCCATACGCGGCTACCCGGCTATGCTCCTGGCGGAACAACCGGTGCACCGTTGGTATGTCCATCCCGGTCCTCTCGTACTAAGGACAGCTCCTCTCAAATATCCTGCGCCCACGACAGATAGGGACCGAACTGTCTCGCGACGTTCTGAACCCAGCTCGCGTACCACTTTAATCGGCGGACAGCCGAACCCTTGGGACCTGCTCCAAGCCCCAGGATGTGATGAGCCGACATCGAGGTGCCAAACCTCCCCGTCGATGTGAACTCTTGGGGGAGATCAGCCTGTTATCCCCAGGGTAGCTTTTATCCGTTAAGCGA
>JAZNOC010000098.1:0-9012 GCA_045580605.1 Clostridia bacterium
TTCGCCATCTTTAGAAATTTACAGCAGAGAGGTGTAGAAAATGGCAGTTCCGAAGAATAGAACTTCGAAAGCAAGAAAGCTTTCAAGAAGAGCTAACTGGAAGCTTAACGTTCCGGGAATGATTAAATGCCCGAATTGTGGTGAACTTATAAAGGCACACGTTGTTTGTAAGCACTGTGGTTACTATAAGGGTGTCCAGGTAGTTAAAAAAGCTGTTAATCAGTAAGAAAGTAATTTACCGCCCTTTTTTTAAAAGGGCGGTAAAATTATAATCTGAAGCTTTGCCCCCGTAGTAAAGTGGATATTACAAGTCCCTCCTAAGGATTAGTCGCGTGTTCGATTCACGCCGGGGGTGCCAGAAAAAAAGACATTTTTCGCATGCGAAAAATGTCTTTTTTTTTCAACTAAATCCGTCTTGCGACCGAATAAATCTGCTACGCAGATGAAATCACTTCGTGATGAAATCTTGCTTCACAAGAATAAAAGACGGATTTAATTTCATCAAAGCCAAAGGCTTTGATTTTATCCAAACTTGTTTGGATTTCGCCGTGCTTTGCACGATTTCATTTAAAACATAATCAACTGCATCTATTATGAGAAAAAACCAAAAAACAACTCTACTCATCAGTCTTTGCCCCGCGAATATCGTAAAGAGAAATCAAAATACTGGCGGCAATTACTAAAATTGTACCAACGACTGTAAAAATATTTATGCCCTCTCTGAATATAAGAGCGCCTGCTATTACGCTTGTAATAGGCTCAAAGGTGCTGAGAATGGATGCTCTGCTGCCTCCGATTAAAAATGTTCCCTTTTGGAACAATACTACAGCCCCTACATTTAAGGAAAACGCAAACAAAATTGTTAAAGCCCATCCCGAAAATGACTGAGGGAAGGAGAATTGCTTTGTAATAGCGCATACACAGAGCATTACAAAAGAGCAAATAGCTGCAACATAAAAGCTAAAGGTAAAAACAGATTGCTTTTTGTATTTAAAAGATGAAAGAGATAAAACGTATATTGCATATGTAATACCCGATAAAAGTGCAAAAAGACTACCTGCCAGATTTATTTTATTTTCAGGATTATAAAATAATGCAATTCCCATTACGCATAGAATTACGCTTATAATATGTCCATATTTAATTTTGTTTTTCAGAAAGATAAATTCTCCAAGGACTACAACAGCAGGGTATATGAAATGAAACACCGTGGCAGTGCCGGATGGAATGTGGTTATAAGAGCTGAATAACAACAGTGGTGTTACCGAGCATCCCATAATTGCAATAAAACTTATTTTAGGAAACGCCTTTGCGTCTATTTTGACTGTGCTGCCGCTAAAAAAGGCTAAAATGGCAAGCATAGGCACAGAAACAATATTTCTCAAAAAAACAAGAGTGATAGGATTAACGCCATCTTCATAGATAAACTTTGCCATGAGAGGCATAAGCCCAAAAATCAATGCACTTAGTATAACAAAAATATATCCTTTAAATAACTGTTTTCTTTCCATGTATATCACCTAAAATGTAAATTCTTTAAAAAGAGCCTCGGATTTTTTCATATAATTGAGAGTTTCGTCTCCGCTGGCAGCAACTACTGCGTTGCAAAGATGGTCAACTATGCATATCGGTGCAACAGCAGAATTTTTAATTCCGTTTACATCAACAAAACACGGAAGAAGTATTGATGCGTTAGCTTCAACTTCATCGTAAGGCGGGGAGGTTATAAGTATAACCGTGGCTCCCTGCTTTTTTAAAAGCTCCAGGATTTTTGGTGCCGGCTTTGTATATCTGTGAAACAGAAAGAAAATACAGACATCACCTTTTCCCAAGCTTAACACAGATTCGATCTCTCCGCTTTGACCTGCTGTTAGCATAAAAACATCATTGCGGACAGTTAAAAATCTTGTATAAGCATAATGTGCAAGGGCAAAGGATTCCTTAAGCCCGAAGCAAAACACCCTTTTTGCTTTGGCAATTGCATTTACGGCATCGTAAACACGTGCTGCAGGGAGGCTGTTAAATGTCTGCTCGATGCAATTGATGCTGTTTTGAACCGATCGGGAAAGCTGCGCATCACCGGTTTCGGTTTTAATAGTTCTTTTGAATTTGTCGGGAAGAGTGAGCTCGTATTTAAAACCGGATCGCACCGCATCCTGTAAAGGCTTATATCCTGAAAGACCGATCTTGCGGCAAAACCTGATAACAGATGTTGTGCTTGTGTCTATTTTTTCGGAAATAGAGTCAAGCGTTTCAAACGCAAAATCATTTGGATTTGCCAAAAAATATGTGGCAACTCTGTATTCTGATTTTGTCATCTGATTAAGATTTGATTTGATTTTTTCCATTATATTCATAAAATCACCACGCAATTTTTTTTGATTATATAATAAAATTTAATGCAAAGCAATAGTTTTGTAGTAAATACTACAAAAAAATTTTCGAGAGAGACTAAAAATTGGCTGTTAGATATTGACTTTGCTTGGTGAGAGTGATATAATCAGGCAAAAGTAAAAAATACATTTTTTCAAAGAAATGTATTAAAAAATACGAAATGGAGAAGAATTATGGGAAAGAAAACAGAATTTTTATATCTCAACGAAGAAGAAATGATTGAAGCAGGCGTTCTTGATTATGGTCGTTGTATTGATGTTGAAGAGGAGGTTTTCCGCCTTTTAAGCGTGGGCGACTATGTAATGGGCGGCGATAAGCACAACTCTCACGGAATTATGATGAAATTTCCTAAGGAAAGTCCATTTCCCAATATGCCGACAGACGCTCCTGACAGACGTTTTATGGCTATGCCGGCGTATGTTGGCGGTCGTTTTAATGTAGCAGGTCAAAAGTGGTACGGCTCAAACATTATCAATCCGCAGAGGGGTTTGCCTCGCTCGATACTTATGGTTATGCTCAATGACGCAGACACCTGTGAGCCTATTGCATTGATGTCGGGCAACTTAATCAGCTCAGTTCGTACAGGATGTGTTCCCGGTGTTGGCGTTAGACATCTTGCCAATAAAAATGCAGCCGTTTGTTCATGCATTGGTGCAGGCCCCGTAAGTAAGGCTTGCTTTGAGGGAATTATAAATGAAGCAAAAAATCTTAAAGAACTGGTAGTTTGCGACCTTATAATCGAAAAAGCAGAAGCTTTCGCAAAGGAAATGAGCGAGAAGTATGGAATAAGTGCAAGAGGCGTAACTTCTCTCGAGGAAGCGGTAAGAGCGGGAGATATAGTAAGTGTTGCAGCTTCATCCGCAAAGCCCATCAAGCTTGACAATGACTGGCTTAAGGAAGGGTCTCTTCTTATCTTCTCAGGCAGAGGAAATGTTGACGAAGAATATTTTACAACAGCTAAAACTATTTGGGATAACACAAAGATGCACGAGGTATATTACGACGAGCATATGATGCTTCCGGAAAATGAGCGATTCATCAATGGTATTGCTGTTCAGATTTATAAGTTTATGTATGAAGGAAAATTGCCGCCAATTACAGAAAGTGTAAGTCTTGGCGACGTAATCTGCGGAAGTGCTCCCGGCCGCGAAAGTGAAAAAGAAAGAATTTGCTTTATCGCAAGCGGTATGCCCGTGTGGGATGTAGCTTGGGGATACGAGCTCTACGAAAATGCCAAGGAAAAAGGCCTTGGTCAGACGCTTAAATTATGGGATGACCCGTATCTTGCTTAAATTGGATAGTTCTAAAAAGCGACTTGCAAAGGCAAGTCGCTTTTTTTATTCAGTACACTCTTTAGCGGCGGTAAGCGGATTTTTCTCCTGAACATATTTTTTGAACTTTTTCATACTGCCGAGACTATAAAAGTCCTTATTCCACACAAGACTCACCTCTACATACATGGGTGGGTCAGCAGAAATCGACACAAACTCCTTACTCGACCGAGCCAATTCACTGAAGACAAACCCTGCGGCAACATTTTGCCTAATGAGAGTAAGCATAGTTGAAAGCTGTTTTGTCTGCATAATGATATTAGGGTTAATTTGTCTGTCGCCAAACCACTTTTTTATTTTTTCAGTCTGAAAGAAGCTGTTCTCGAACAAAACCAAGGGTGTATCCAAAAGAATCTGCGGTGTAACATTTGTGTACTTTGAGATAGGGTTTTCTTTTGCACTGCAACAAACAATTTCAAGCTGACCGACATTAATAGAGGAAAACTTAGCACCAAGTGAATTGTTTTGAAGCAGAAAAACCATATCAAGTTGATTTTCCGAAAGCTTGTACAAAAGCTCTGTGCGCCCGTCCTCAACGATTTCAAGCGTGATGTCGGGATGCAGCGGACAAAAATCCTTAAAAATGCTCGGTAAAATAAGTGAGCCGAGCATTGGCGGAACGCCGAGCCTGAGTCTTGTACGCTCGCTGCCGAGGTCTTTCATAATATCTTCTAACTGCTCTGCTTGAGAGAGTAGATTTCTACACAGATCAAGGAGTGTCTTGCCCTCAGAAGTAAGTGTCATACCATAATGAGAACGTGTGAAAAGTGCCACACCAAATTCGCTTTCCAGAGCCTTTATTGCACTTGACAAAGACGGCTGCGAAATATGCAGATGCTCTGACGCTTCTGAAAGAGAGCCACAGGTGCACACCGTATAAAAATATTTAAGCTGGTTTAAATTCATAAGGTTCACCTCGTAAATAGTATATAGATAAAAACTATAGTTGTCAATAAAATATGTATTTTTTTAATGTAAATATATGTGTTATACTGTGAAAAAAAGGAGGAATTAATATGACTACGCATAAAATTGCTGTAATAGCAGGAGATGGAATAGGTCCCGAGGTAATTGATGAGGGAGTTAAGGTTTTAAACGAGGTTGCAAAGCTTGACGGTAGCTTTAATTTCGAATTTACTTATTTTCCCTGGGGATGTGATTACTATAAAGAGCATGGCAAAATGATGGCAGACAACGGCCTTGAGGAGCTTAAAAAGTTTGATGCTATCTTTTTAGGAGCAGTAGGCTCACCGGGCGTGCCTGACCACATATCGCTTTGGGATTTGCTTTTGGTAATAAGAAAAAGCTTTGACCAGTACATAAACCTTCGCCCTGTAAAGCTTTTAAAGGGTGCTCCGCAGGTACTTAAAAACGTTGAGCCTGAGGACATCGATATGGTATTTATCAGGGAGAATTCAGAGGGTGAGTATGCAGGAAGCGGCAGCTGGCTTTATAAGAATAAGCCAAACGAGGTGGTAATACAAGACGGTGTATTTTCACGAAAAGGATGCGAGCGTGTTATTCGCTATGCTTATGAGCTTGCAAAATCACAAAACAAAACACTTACAAGCATTAGCAAGGCAAATGCACTTAACTATTCAATGGTCTTCTGGGATCAGATATTTGAGGAAGTGGGAAGAGACTACCCTGAAGTTAAGACCTACTCGTACTTAGTCGATGCGGCAAGTATGTTTATGGTAAAAGACCCCGGCAGGTTTGAAATTGTGGTTACGTCAAACTTGTTTGGCGATATACTTACTGACCTTGGTGCTGCAATAGCAGGCGGAATGGGTCTTGCTGCAGGTGCAAATCTTAATCCTGAGAGAGAGTTCCCGTCTATGTTTGAGCCTATCCACGGCAGTGCGCCCGATATAGCAGGAACAGGTAAGGCAAACCCGCTTGCAACTGTCTGGTCAGCAAGCCAGATGCTTGACTACTTTGGTCATAACAAGTGGGCGGAAAGGCTTATCGAATGTATTGAAGAGGTTCTTTGCGACGCAAGAGTGCTTACCCCTGACCTTGGTGGAAATGCAAGCACAACCGAGGTAGGCGACGAAATAGTAAGAAAGTTAAGGTGATTGTTATGTGCAAGTCGGATATTACTCCATTTAAAATGCACAATCAAATTTACTTTGCAGGCAGTACACGGGTGTCAGTACACATTATAGAAACGGATGCAGGTCTTGTTATTATTGACACAGGCTGGCCCGATATGTATGAGCAAATCTTAGACAGCATGAAATGCCTTGATTTAGACCCAAAAGATATTTGTGCGATTTTTCATTCACACGGGCATATTGACCATTTTGGCGGAACTTTAAGACTTGTAAAGCTCAGTGGCGCAAAAACATATATTGGGCGTGCCGACAATGATATAGTAAATGGAAAGCTTGACCTTTCATGGGCTAAGGAAGCCGAGGTTGACAGGATGCCACCCTTTGACTGCGATGTGCTAATGGATGACGGAGATGTCTTTGAGTTCGGCAATGTAAAAATCAGATGCGTACATACACCGGGGCATACATTGGGCGTAATGTCCTTTGTAATCACAATCAATGAAGACGGTAAAGATTTTGTAGCTGCAATGCACGGTGGACTTGGATTTAATACACTTCGTTCAAAATATCTTGATGAATATAATTTCCCATATACCATCAGGGATGTATACATTGAGAGTATCCATAAAGCACTTCGTGAAAAACCTGACCTTGTTTTGGGAAATCATCCGGAAAACAATGATACAGTGGGCAAGTGCGAAAGAGCGTTAAAAGGTGAAGATATCGCAGATAGCACCGAATGGGAAAGAATGCTGACTAAAATAGAAAAAGACCTTAAAGAGCTAATAGAAAAAGGGATGTAAATAAAAGAGGATGTATTCAAGTGAATACATCCTTTTTATGCTTTGCGAAATACTTGCAGACGGCACGTTGTAAAGCTGAGCAGTTTTAGCAAAGTTTTCGGTTTCGGCTGCACTGCAAAAATAGGTTAATTGTAAAAATTCCATACCTACGCCAAAATGGCTTCACCTCCCATATCCATATTATATCACTTGATTTTTATTTGCAACTGCCGAATTTAAAAAGGTGGTGTAAAGAAACACGGTCTCTTTACACCACCTTTTTAAAGTGGTAAATATTTTTCAATATCAGTTTCAAGCAAATTTTTAACAAAATTAACTGTGTTTTTCAAATCCTCTGCCGAGATTACCTCATTGGGAGAATGGATATAACGTGTAGGAATAGAAATTGTACCTGATGGTACACCGCTTCCGCTGAGATGGATTGCGCCTGCGTCCGTTCCTCCCACTGATGCTGCCTCTATCTGAAAAGGTATCTGCGCATTGTTTGCACAGTCGGTCAAAAATTTTCTCACTGACGGATGAATGATGAACGAGCGGTCCATACATTTTACCGAGGGCCCCTGTCCGAGCGCAAGGCTGAAATCGTGAGATTTTGGGGTATCACCTACAATAGAAACATCAAGTGCAACTGCCATATCGGGCTCTATCTTATTAGCCGAGGTTCTTGCACCTCTTAGACCAAGCTCCTCCTGAGAAGTAAATACAGCAAAAACATCATTTCGGGAAGAGGAAGCCTTCTTCAGCGCACAGATAAGTGCGTAGCACCCTGCACGGTCGTCAAGTGCTTTTGATATTATCTTGTCTCCCGAAAGCACCATATCACTGACCCAGACTGCCATATCGCCGATGCTGACCTTTTCTTCGGCTTCCTTGCGTGAGGATGCACCGATGTCGATATACATTTTGTCAAAGCCAACTTTCAGCGGGTCTTCCTTGTCCTCAAAGGAGATTGTGCCGACTGTTCCATTCCTGAAAACAACCCTTGTGTTTATACAGTTGTATTTGGGCATACCGCCAATGGGTGAAAAACGCAGAAATCCGTTATCGTCAATAAATGTAACGAAAAAGCCAATCTCATCCATGTGAGCGGCAAGCATCAGCTTTTTACCGTTTCCGCGTTTGTGGCAAATAAGGTTGCCGAGTGCATCTGTATATATTTCGTCCACAATGCCTTTGAGTTCATTTTCTATTATTTCACGGATGCCGTCCTCTCTGCCTGAGGGGGCAGGGCACTGTGTAAGTTTTTTAAGAAGCTCCATTATATACCACTCCTTTCAATGTTTTTAAGAACCTCGCTTGCAAGCGCATAAAGACTCTCAATATCCTTTTCGTGCGCCACACTCACCGGTGAGTGAAGATACCTGCAGGGGACTGCAAGCACTGCCGTCTTAACGCCGCCAAGGCTACGCTGAATGGCTCCGGCATCTGTACCGCCCGCCGTAGTGCGTTTGATTTGCAGCGGAATGTTTTTTTCCTTTGCAAGCTCTTTTATAAAGTCAAAGTACTTTTCGTCTGATACTGCGGCATTATCCATTGCCGTCATAACACATCCACCGCCAAGCGTTGTAACGGCTCGGTGTGGCTCATCGGGAGAGATATCTGCACAGGTGGTACCCTCAAGCACAAGGGCAACATCGGGATTTATATGGTAAGTTGCGCATTTAGCACCTCTCAGTCCGATTTCCTCCTGAACTGTAAATACAAAGTACATATCACTCTCGTAATCGTTTTTCATAAGCTCAAGCACGGCTGCGCAGCCGACTCTGTCATCAAGAGCCTTGCTTTTTACAACCTTGTCGCCAAACGGGGTGAATTCTCCGTCGAATACGGCAAAATCACCGATGCTTACATATTTTTGAGCGTCTTCCTTGTTTTCAGCACCAATATCAATGCAAAGACTTTTTACCTTATGCGGCTTTTTAACCTCGTCTGCGCTTTGCAGGTGAATTGCCTTTGCGCAAATAATGCCGGGGAGCCTATCTTTCCCTATAAGCACTTTTTTGCTGCTCATCACAGATGGATCAACAGCACCGAGTGTATCAAATTTTAAAAATCCGTCTTCCGTTATGTCGGTTATGATAAAGCCGACCTCGTCCATGTGTGCGGCAACCATAACACGCTTGCCGCTGCCTTTTTTATGGAATATAAGATTACCGATGCTATCAATCTCATAATCTGAAACGGGAGAGTGTTCAATCACAAACTCACGCACAGCGTCTTCAAATCCCGTGGGTGCACCTATATTGCAAAGCTCTTTTACCAGCACAGACAATCACCGCCCTTTAAAGAAATCATAAGCATGGAAATAAGCCTTGCCGCACTTTCAAGGTCAGCGAGAGAGCAAACCTCGTAATTTGAGTGCATATATCTTAGCGGGACGGAAAGAAGAGCCGTCTTGACACCGCTTCCCGACACCTGAATTTCCCA
>JAZNOC010000099.1:0-16697 GCA_045580605.1 Clostridia bacterium
TTTTCTTCATCTACAAGGACTTCTTCATCAATTATTTCTTCATAAATTTTATCTTCGGGAATGTCGGCAATCTCTGAATATTCGCGGTCAATCATTTTCGAAAAAAGCTTTTCTGCACCGTTTTTCTTCATAAAAACAACCTCCTGAAAATATTTTATTCTAATACAACACCCTCTGATGCTCCGCCGTTGTTTACTGTCGGCTCTGAAATCGAAGGGGTAGAGGGCTTGACATTATTAGTACTTGGTTTAGTTGTTTGTGGCTTTTGTTCCTGAGGTTTGCTCGTTTGAGGCTTTTCCTCCTGAGGCTTGTTTTCAGGAGCTTTTTCCTCGGGCTCTTCCTCTTCTTCCTCTTCCTCTTCTTCTTCTTCCTCTTCCTCTTCATCCTCTGCATTAGGGTTTACTGTTGCAGGTCTTTCCAAAACCTCTTCGTCGTCGGTATTGTCAACCTCAAAAAGAGCATCGTTTTGCTTTTCGTCATTTTGTTCCTGCGTTTCCTGCGTGGTTGTTTCCTTAGCAGGCTCTACCGTATAAAACATATACGCTCCTACAAAGAAAATTACGAAAACAAGAGCAAATCCGAGTGCAGTTATAAGTATTGTAAGTGAAGTTTTACCGCTTTTTTTACGTCTTTTTTTAGTACTGCGTGTGTTTTTTACCATATTATCAGAACCTTTGTATTCAATAAGCCTGTCAAGCGAATCATCATCATGCTGTATGCGGATATCCTTAGTATCTTCAATGCGATTTGACATAAAATCACCCCGTTGGACTATTCTACTTCTATTATATCATTATTATGAAGTAAGTAAAGATATTTTTCGATTTTTTTGTCGAGGAATTTAAGCTTGAGAGCTTTTTCATAGAAATGGAGCTGTTTAGAATATCTTTGTACTATATCATTTGGGTTAGTATAAAAATCTGTCTTGAAGTCGATAAGTACAACCGTTTTTTCGTCCATTTCAAAGAAAAAGTCAATAACACCCTGCACGCAGATTTTTTCATCATCTCCAAGTCCTTCGGTTATGTCATCGGGGCTTATAAAAATGACAAAAGGCTCTTCGCGATAGATGCGCTGTGCATTTTTCACCTGATTTGCAAGTGATGAGTTTAAGAAGGCTTCAATTTTTTCGTCAACAATCAAGTCGCTTTCTTCTTTTGTAAGAATGCCGCTTTCCAAAAGCTTAAGACGTTGTTCTTTTACGGGAGTGGAATCAAAACGTATGTGTGATAAAAGCTTGTGGTGCGCAGTGCCGAAAAACGCTCCCTTACCGCCGCTGAGAAACCTTGGCTTCTGGAAAGTAGCATTTTCTGCACTTATGTTATTGATTGCGTGAATTTGACCGTAGCTATCTGTTGAAAGGTCTATATCAAGTGTTTTAAGATAGGTTACCGATGCCTTTCCCGGAAGAGTTGTTGCATAAATATGCGGATAGATGTAGCTAAGCAATTTTTCCGTTTCTTCATTTGGCAAAAATGCGGGATTGTATATTTTTTCTTCAGCTTCGGTTTCGTCTTTTTCCAGCTCCGCAATATAGCTTACATTCCAGTAGCTTTCACCGCCGTGCCCGTAGCCTACGGCAATCATTTTGAGATAGCTTGTCAGTGAATACACCTCATTTACTGAAAGCTTTGTAAGACAGCGGTACTGAGACTCATCAAATTCATCCTCGTTTTTAACAGTTCCAACTACAAATAGCCTTTCACGAGCCCTTGTAAGCGCAACGTAAAGTATACGCATTTCTTCCGAAACGGTAGAATTTTTGTGTGCTTTCTCAAGGATTGACCGCATAGGGGAGGCATACTTACATCTTTTGACCGGGTCAATGACATCCATTGCTATTGCCTTGGAATCTATAACAAGTCCGCCTGCGCTTTTTCTGTCAAACTTGAATTTGTCTGCGCTTTCGCAAAGAAAAACAACGGGGAATTCAAGCCCCTTTGATTTGTGTATTGACATAATGCGGACAACATCCGTTTTCTCGCTTACAGGCTTGGCTGCGGTAGAGCCGCCCTGTGAGTTTTTTACTCTTTCAACGTAATTTACGAAATTAAACAAACCGCTGTAGCTTGAACGCTCAAATTCTGCAGCTTTATCAAGAAGCATATCGAGGTTTGCACGACGCATGCTTCCATCGGGGAAAGAGAGTGCCGAAGTGTAGATGTTTGTATCGGTATAAATCCTGCGGATAAGCTCCTCTATACTTATAAAGCCTGCCGCATTACGCCATGCAGTAAGACATTTCATAAACTTATCGCATTTTTCCTTGAGGTGCTCATCTACAGTATATTTACCGCTGCAGATGCCATAAAAAGACTTGTAAAAGCTTTCGTTTGATGCACTTCGAACTAAAAGAAGATCGTTTTCATCAAACATAAACATTGGACTTCGTAGTGCCGCAGCAAGTGAAATGTCGCACATTGAGTTATCAATCAGCTTTAATATCTCAATTACCTGACAAACTTCGCTTGTGTCAAAAATTGTTTCACCGCCGTCAAAATATACGGGGATAAGCTCTTCCTGAAAAATCCTTTGAAAAACATCTCCATGTGCGTTTCCGTTACGCATCAGTACAACAATATCACTGTAGCGAACTTTGCGCATAAGGCCGCTTTCCTTATCCCATACGGCAGCACCGCTCTTTATAAGCTCGTGTATTTTGCCTGCAACAAACCTTGCCTCATTTTCGCGGCAGGTAAGGGAATTACCCTCTTTTTGAATAAGCGTAATTTCGCATTTGGTCTCGTTTTCCCGTTCGGGAATAAACTCTGCACCAAAATCAAGCCTCTGGTCTTTTTTATAGTCAAGACCCGTTGCGTTTTGCGTCATAATAGCGTCAAAGACGCTATTTACTGCGTCAATTATGCATTTTCTTGACCTGAAGTTTGCCGAAAGCAAAATTTTGCGCATCTGTGCGTTTTTGTCAAGGGAGGAATTATCGCACTTTTTCATCAAAATAGACGGGTCAGCATTTCGAAAGCCGTAAATGCTTTGCTTTACGTCGCCTACGGTAAAGGTATGTCCGCCCGAAATAAGCGTAAACAGTGTATCCTGAAGTGCATTCGAGTCCTGAAATTCGTCTATATAAATTTCGTCATAGCTTTTTTTGATTGCTTCGCCCTCTTCGGAAAGAGTTACTCCGTCGGGAGAAATAATATCAAGAGCTAGATGCTCGCAGACAGAGAAATCAAGTATTTTTCTGTCTGTCATTTTTTCGTAGTATTTTTTGCCGAGTATTTTAGCGGAAGTACAAAGCGCCTTTATTTGGGGATACAAGCACTTACGCAGAGCCTCGCAATCGTCAAGAGAAAATTCTTCTATTGCGGAAAATGCTGACTTGATAGCATCTTTAGCACTGTCAATAACTCCCTTGATATCACCTGCAACAACAGCATCGCAACCGCGTTTTTTACCGCTTATTCTACCAAAAAGCTCGGTTTCTAAAAACTTCTCCCGAAGTTCCTCGTAGCTTTTGCACACGGAAAGCCCTTCAAGCTTTGAAAGCTCTAAAGCAATATAGGCTTCGTAACCAATATTGTTTGCGGCAGAACATTCTACTGCCTCATTGAGTGATTGTATGCTGCTTTCTATAACCTCAATGCACTGAGAAAAGGCGTATTTCCCAAAGAAAGTGTCCTGATAACTTATTTTACTTGAGTACATATCACAGATTTCGTCAAGCCACTTGTCAGGATATGGGGCAGACTGTGCCTTTGTGTAAAGCGATGTAATCATATTTGTATAGTCGCTTCCTCTGCTTTGCCCCGTAAAGTCAGAATCGTTTTTGTCGGAGCTGCACGCCTGAGCTAATTTTTCGAAGCCGTCAAGATATTCAAAAAGCTCGGTTTCGTTCTCAAAAAAAGGCTCAATAGACTCTGCAAGCTCAAGGTTTTCCTCAGAAAGGTTACTTCCGTTTTTCTTTTCAAGAGCACACCACGCCGCATCTACAGTTTCTTTAAGTGCATCAGAAAGAATCAGTGAAAGTTCCTCCGTTTCGCCGATAGAAATATCAGACGGAAGATTTGCCTTGAAAAAGTTTTTGCGCACAACATCGTAGCAGAATGAGTCAATGGTACACATCTGTGCGCTGCCAAGAAGTGTAAGCTGCCTTGTGAGATATTTTCTTTTGTCTGAGTTCTTTTCTTCACTTGCTGCTTTTTTTATTGATTTGCCTATTCTTTCGCGCATTTCAGAAGCAGCGGCACGGGTAAAGGTAACGACAAGCAGACGGTCAACTGAAAGCGGATTTTCGTCCTCCTTAATACGCTCAGTTATTCTTGTACTTAAAACCTGAGTTTTGCCACTGCCTGCCGCTGCGCTTACTACAATGTCGCAAGGGCGGGCTAAAATTGCATCAAGCTGAGAATCAGTCCATTTCATCTGTGTCTACCTCCTTTTGCAGCATCGCCCAGATTTCCTCGTCCTTATATTTGGGAACGTCAAGATTTTTTACGCCGTCAAATGCGACGTTATATCGGCATACCGCCTTGTAATCGCACCACGTACACGCATCCTCGCTGCACGTTATTGAAAACTTACCATTGTAGATATCTTCTGCAGTTTTCTTAACAGTTTTGCGGATATGCTTAAACATTGCGTTAAAATCATCATGCGATATTTTTTTGGATGAAGAGATTATCTCTTTTCCGCCCATATGTGCTTCCATATCATCGTCTGCGAGAACAATGCCGTTCATACGGCTTTTATCATCACGAAGTTTTAAAATTTCTTCTTCGCTCGAGGTTGGTTTTGCAGGAACAATTGTATCGGAAAGGTTGCAGTAAAGTATACCTGCGGGTTTGTAGCCATTGTCGCACAAAGCCGAAAGATAAACGAAAAGCTGAAGCTGAACACCGCTGTAAACATTTGAAAGTGAAAAGCTCCTTTCACTGCTTTTATAGTCTACAATTCGTGCAAAGCTGCCTTTGCTTCCGTCGGGCATTTCAAGAGAAAATTCATCCGCTCGGTCAATTCTGCCTCGCAGTGTAACTGTTTTGCCGTCTTCAAGCTTTATCTTGATTGGAGCAAAATTACCGTTATCGTCAAAGCTGATTTCGTAACCCAGCGGAACAAATTCGCCGTGGGATATGTGCCTTTTAACCGTATATACAGACCTTTTTGCTACTCTTGAAAGCCTTGTGAAAAGTGCTTTTATTCTCGGTACCTCCAAAATAGCGGTATTAACGCCCGTTAAAATTTCGGCAAGCACCTTGTTGGTGGCATCCTCTATAAATTTATCGTCAATGTTTTTCCACGAAAGTCTATTTCCAAATTCGTCAACACTTTCATTCATAAACTCTGAAAAACGTTCAAGGAAGTCGTGAAGAAACGACCCGCTGTCGCTTGCCTTGACCTCAAAATACTGTCTTGGCTTGAGCTTAAGAATATACTGTGCAAAGTATGAAAACGGACACTTATTATATGTCTCAAGACGGGATATGCTTGTTTTCATATCGTGGCCTATATGCTTTTCGATAAGCTCAGCACTTACGGGTGTAGGCTCGTTTGTATAGTTCATCATTTTGGTTGCCTGTAAAAGTAGAGGTGCGTAGTCATCATCTTTTGAAAAAAAGTAGCCCGCACCATTCATCTCAGGCGAAAGGTTTTCTCCGTTGTGAATTGCACGACGAAGCTTTGTTATAAGAAGGTCAAACACAGCTTTCTTTGCTGAAATCATTTCTATACCGTCTGTATCGCTTGTAATGTCGTCAGTGTAAAGAGCATCGGGAAAAATCTTAGAAATATTTTCAATAATCTCCGACGGGAGAAGCGATGCGCCGCTATCTGTGGCTCTGGCAAAGCTAACAAAAAGCTTGTCCGTTGCGCACGTTAGAGCATCATAAACAAGAAGTTGTTCGCTTTCGGTTTTATGTAAAAGACTGGGGGGCATTTCGATGCCCAGTTTTACAAGCTCTTCTTTATCCATATCGGAGAAAAGCCCCGTATCCTTTGGCGGTGCAGGAAAGCAATCAGCATTGACACCTGTTAAAAATACATATTTGCTTCCGTGCCCTTTAATGCGGTCAATGCTACCGATTGACACACAGTCGAGCGAAACCGGGATTGTCCCTATTTCAACTGACTGAAGACCTGCACGGACTATGTTTGCAAATTGTGTAAGAGTCATACGTTTTTTGCCTAACACACTGCAAATATCGCTGAATATATCTACAAGCACATTGTAGACCTGAACTGTCTGCATCGCGGACAGGTTTTCACCGCTTTTTTCCAGATTAAGAGCACACCGGCGAGCTTTTTCCTCAAGTGCAAGAGTATCAAAAAATTCAAACAGAGATGCGCAGATACCCTCCGCATTTTCAGCTTTTTCTGCATTTTTTCTAAAGCTTATAAGTGGCTCGTAAACCTTAAGGCGAAGCTCGTTTATATAATCAAGAGAGCTTTCGTTCTCTGAAAAGCCATTTGCGGCAGAGTAGGTACCTACCTTATATTTAAAGGGAGCACTCCACGCAAAAGGGCGCACCCCAGCAGCAAGGCAGTAGTTTTCGAGAATATCCGCCTCTTCAAAGGTAAGGGGAGAGAAAGGACTTTTTGCATAGGAAAACACGTTCTCGTACTTAAAGCCTGAAATTGCAATATCAAGAATACTCGTTATAAAAACGGTTATAGAGTGCGACGCAAGAGAAATTTTGCGGTCAATGAAAACGGGAATATCATACATCGGGAAAACACGTCCGATAATATCTTTGTAGTCCTCGATATTGCGTGCAACGACCGACATATCACGGTAGCGAAGATTGTTCTCGCGCACTTCACGTACTATACTTCGTGCTATATGGTGTACCTCAGAGGTTTTATTTTCAGCACAGTGAATAAATACACTGCCGTCATTGCCTTTGTATTCTTTTGGGAAATCTGCAAAGTAATTTCCTTCAAGGTGCTTTATCATAGGCTTTGCGCCTATCATTGAGCCGTCAAAAATCTCCTCGGTCTCTATTTGTGCACCAACCTCTTTTGCGGCTGAAATAAGAGTGCGGTAAGTTCTTTCAACCGTAGGAAAGCTAAGTGTATCGCTCCCGCAAAGTGCAATTACAACACGGGGAGAACGCTTTAAAATCATTTTTATACAGTTTATTTCGCTTGGGTCAAAATCAGAAAACTGGTCAATATATACGCATCGGTTATCAAAGTAATCGCACTTTTCGTCGGAGAGTATATCTGCCAGAGCAGAAAGCTTACTGCAAAGGTCAGTAACACCCGCCTCGCTAAGCTGAGAAAGATACTCACGGTAAATAACTGCGGAGTCGGAAAGCTTTTTCTTAAGCAGTGCATCGCTGACCTTTTCTGCCGCTTCATCAAGCATTTCTGGGGTTATGGAGTATCGGCGGAAGGTTGTAATAAGCGTAGATGCCGCCTCTCCAAGCTGAGCTTTTTTTACAAGCCCATCAAAAAGACGCAGTCTTTCTGCACTGATATTGTTTGCGCAGTAGCTTACAAGCATTTCAAACGATGCATTGTCTGAAATAAATTCAGGAGCGCCGTAGCGTGAAAAAATGGTGTCGGCAAGCCTCATAAAGCTTAAAACCTGAGGATTACCAAGCCCGCTTACCGAGAATTTTTCGACAAGCTTTTTTTCAGCAGAAAAAGAAAACTGTTCGGGAACTATGTATATTGAATTTTCGCCCGGCTGCATATCTTCAAGCAAAAATGTGCTTTTGCCACTGCCTGCACGGCCACGGACAATTTTTAGCGACACAAAAACCCCTCCCACAATAGTATAGTAATATTATACATTATTATGGGAGGAGTTTCAACGTTTTTTATCATATAGGAATTTGCGCATTTCGTCGCAAGCCAAATTTACTGCTTTTTGGTTTAGTCAGGGACGCGATATGGGGGAAACGGCACGCTTCTTTATTTAGGAATAATAAGAGCTGCGCCCTCATTTATTTCGCTTTCGCTTTCAATGGCATTAGCAATAAGAATGTCGTTTTCGTCAATATTATAGTGCTTTGCAATGTCCCAAAGGCTTCGTCCGTCAGACATAAAGGAAATTATAATGGACGAGCGTTTTTCAGGCGTGTAGGGAGCCTCTTCAGCAGAGAAAATAACCTCTGTCTCAGTCTCACGGGAGCACCTTGTTGTGATTTCTACGCTGCCACGTACTTCGAGGCATCTGTCATCGTTTATGACATAGTTTATATTTCGCATTTTGCACCGTGCAGACGGCGAAAGAGAGCAACCGGGCGACGGAGAATCAACAGAAAAATCTATATTTTGCTTATAGCTGTATACGGGAGAGTTTTCATCAGCGCTGAGATAGAGTATGTAAACCTCCGTATACCCCGAAACAACAAGCTTTTCACCGATTATTTCACACTTTTCGCAGATGGGTCTTGCAATAAGCTGATAAACTGTGCTTATGGGTGCGATTGTTTCCGGAAGTTCTATACGCTCCTTGAAGTTAACTTCGTTTGAGAGCGTGTGTTCAATACCCGACACTGCTACCACAGAGCGTTTTATATCAAGTGCACCGTGCGGAAGATAGGCATCAGTAATGCATTTGATTTGCGTTGTTTTTTCTGCAATAACACGAAAACTAAGCTCGGCATTTACGTCAATGCATCTCATTTCACCCGCGCTGTCGGGAGCTGAACTTACGAAAATTTCCGTTAACCTGACATCGTAGTTTGTAAGCATATCGGGCATTATTCCGTCTGAGTCGAGCACCTGAGCAAACGGAGTTTCAGTTTCTACAAAATCAAGACCGTTATCGCTTTGATAAAGCGTTGTAATAACCAATGAGCCTTTTATTATGGCTTTGTTATCAATTACCTTTATGTCAGTGTCAGAGATTTTGGCATCTGCCTTAAGAATTTCGCAAATAGCAGGCTTGCTTTGAGAAAGCTCAAAAGAATCAGTTATGGTTGTAGATAAGTTTGCGTGTGAGCAAATGTGCGTTGAGGGTATAGAGCTTTCCTTGGTACGAGCACCTGTAATTTCAGAAATCAGCTCAACCTCGTAGTTTGAGAAAACACGCACACTTCCGCTTAGAATTGCCTTTACGGTAAGCTTGCGGCAGTTGGCGATATTGCAGCTTAGCTCGGATACGTCCACATCGCAGAAAGTGAGCATATTATCTCGTATTCCACTGTGCTGAAAAAGGTTTGAAAAAGCACAGGAGGCGTCTATACATTTAACGCTTTTTTCTTCATTATCCGCAAGATAAAGTATGTTAAAGAATACTGTGCCTGAAATAATAACCCTGTCAGACTGCGTTTCGCAGCTCGTTGTTTTTACCCTTGCACTAAGCTGAAGAATTTTCGCAATATCAGGCTTTGAATCGGGAACAATCACATCACATTCTGTAGTAAAATCGCTCTTTAGATGACATATTGCTGAACTTACGGGAAAGCTTTCATTTATAATATTTATTGCCATTTAGACAACCTCCTTACATAGAGAATATATGAAGGTTATCACAGAATATGCAAAAAGGAATGTAAAAAACTTTTACATTCCTTTTGATTTTTAGTGCTCGAACTGGCTATTATATAATTCGTTATAAAATCCTTTTTTAGAAAGCAGCTCTTTGTGTGTTCCTTTTTCTATAACGTTGCCATCTTTCATAACAAGGATAACATCTGCCGTTTTGATGGTCGAGAGGCGGTGCGCAACAATGAAAACTGTTTTGCCTTTCATCAAATTGTCAAACGCCTGCTGTACCTTAATTTCCGTTCTTGTATCAATAGAGCTTGTTGCCTCGTCAAGAATGAGTATGGGCGAGGGACAAAGCATTACACGGGTGATGCAAAGAAGCTGCTTTTGCCCCTGTGAAAGACTGCCGCCATCCTCACCGATTATGGTATCAAGTCCCTTAGGAAGCTTTTTAATAAAATCGTATGAATATGCTGCCTTTGCCGCCTCAATAATCTCTTCATCGGTAGCATCGGGTCTTCCCATTATAAGATTATCACGCACTTTACCCGTCTTAAGCCAGGTGTCCTGAAGTACCATACCGAAGTTGCTTCTAAGGCTATGCCTTGTAACCGACCTTATATCGTGCGAGTCAACACAGATTTTACCGTCCGTTACATCATAAAAACGCATTATAAGATTGATGAGAGTTGTTTTTCCGCAACCTGTGGGTCCGACAATTGCAACACGCTGACCCTCTTTTACCTCGAGAGAGAAATTTTCAATTAGCTTTTTCTCGGGAGTGTATGAAAAGCACACATTTTCAAACGATATTTCGCCCTTTGATTTTTGGAGCACGGTAGCGTTGTTATCGTCAACAATTTCGGGGCTATCATCAATAAATTCGAAAATTCTTCCCGCACAGGCGAGAGCATTCTGAAACTCAGTTATAACGCCCGAAATTTCGTTAAAAGGCTTGGTGTACTGCGTTGCATAACTCAAAAAGCAGGAAAGACCGCCAACGGTGATGCTTCCGTTTATCGCCGCTATTGCACCCGTAAGACCGACGCCTGCATAAACCACGGCGTTGATAAATCTTGTACTTGGGTTAGTTATTGATGAATAAAATATTGCTTTAAGTGAAAAGCGGGAAAGTTCGTCATTTATTTTATCGAATTGCTCGATTGCCTCATCCTCGTGAGAAAATGCGCTGACAACCTTTTGATTACCGATTATCTCGTCAATGAAAGCTGTTTGCCTGCCGCGCGATTTCGACTGCTTTTTAAACATATCGTAAGTGTGCTTAGCAATAAAGCTTGCCGCAAAAAGAGAAAGAGGTGTTAAAATGACCACAAGCAATGTGATTTTAAAGTTTATAAAAATCATAAACAAGAGTGTGCCGAAAATAGTAAGCACGCCCGTAAAAAGCTGAGTAAAGCCGAGAAGTAATCCATCGGCAAACTGGTCAACGTCGGTAATTATGCGGCTTACAATATCACCCGTACGATGCGAGTCAATATAGGAAATCGGAAGCTTTTCCATCTTTTTAAATGCGGCATTTCGAATATCGCGCACAACACTGTAGGTAATTTTGTTGTTTATAATATTCATAAGCCACTGTAGAAGTGATGTACACCCTACCAAAACTGCCGCACGCAAAAGGAGTGCAAGCATACTACTAAAATCGACGCTGCCTTTTCCTAAGATAAGGTCAATTGCCTGACCAATAATAATTGGCAGGTAAAGCGTCATAGCGACAATCAGGACGGAAAACAAAATCGAAACTGCCATCAGCCACTTATAGCTTCCAATATAAAGGAAGATTTTTTTGAAGGTTTTACTGTTCATTGTCATCTTCCTTTCCTAATTGGGAGTCATAAATCTCTTTGTAGATTTCGCAGTTTGACAAAAGTTTTTCGTGAGTACCTATTCCCACCGCATTTCCGTCGTGCAGGACAATAATTTTATCAGCATGCATAACTGAGCTTACACGCTGAGAAACTATAAAGGTTGCACCGAATTTAAGAGATTTTACAGCTTTGCGAAGTGCGCTGTCGGTTGCAAAATCAAGTGCAGACGCACTGTCATCAAGGATAAGAATTTCGGGCTTTCTTACGAGTGCACGTGCTATTGCAAGACGCTGCTTTTGCCCGCCTGAAAAGTTTGCGCCGCCCTGCTCAACAATGTGATTGAGCCCTTCTTTTTTAGATTTTACGACGCTCTCTGCCTGAGCGAGCTTGAGTGCATTAAAAATTTCCTCATCGGTAGCATCATTTTTGCCCCAACGGATATTTTCACGGATGCTTCCGTGGAAAAGAACTGATTTCTGAGGAACAATGCCAAACATTTCCCGAAGCTGTTCTTTGGAATATTTACGCACATCTGTGCCAAAAATACGGATGCTGCCCTCGGTTGCATCATAAAAGCGGGGAAGAAGATTTACAAGCGTTGTTTTGCCTGAACCAGTACCGCCGATAATTCCGACGGTTTCGCCTTTATTGACGGAAAAACTGATGCCGCTGAGTGCGTTATGTCCGTTGTCATTGTAGCTGAAGCTTACATTTTCAAATTCAGCTATAGAGGCATTTTTATTTAGTGTAACGCAGTCGCTGACCTCTTTTTGAGAAGGCTCAATATCAAAAATTTCCTGAACACGACCTGACGAGGAAATTGCCTTTGATATAGTTACAATAAGATTTGCAAGCTTTATAAGCTCAACAAGAATTTGCGACATATAGTTATAAAGAGCAACAACGCTGCCCTGCGAAATTGAGCCTGAGTTTACACGCAAGCCACCGACGTAGATAAGAATAATTAAAGCAATATTTATAATTGCATACGTAAGAGGATTTAAAAGAGAGGAAATCCTGCCGACATACTGCTGAAGAGAGGAGTTTTCTTCGTTTGAAGAAATAAGCTTTGCGGTTTCGTCCTTTTCTGTGCAGAAGGAACGGATAACCCTTGTACCGATAAGACTTTCACGCGTTTTAAGAAGAATATGGTCAAGCAGCTTCTGCCCCTTTTTATAAAGCGGAACAGTTACAAACATAATTGCATAAACTACAATAAAAAGCGGCGGAACTACACCAACGAAAACAAGGGCACTTTTGAAATCTATCGTAAATGCCATAATAACGCTGCCAAAAACAATAAACGGTGAACGAAGAAGAAGTCGAAGGGCAAGGTTAACGCCGTTTTGAATAAGGTTAACATCGCTCGTTATACGATTTATCATTGTTGGAGTGCCGACCTTATCAATGTCCTTATACGAAAATTTTTGTATGTGAGAAAATATAGCCTGACGTAAATTTTGCGCCAGACCTACCGATGCTTTTGCGGCAAAAAACTGTGCAGTAACTGAAAAGATTAGCCCTGCCGCACCTAAAAGAACAAGAAAAAGGCACATTTTTATAATATAACTGCTGTCTTTGCCATAGATACCGTTGTCAATAACTGCTGCAATAACAAGTGGTACAAAAAGCTCAAAAAGCGCCTCAAAAAGCTTAAATAGAGGCGAGAGCAGACATTCTGTAAAATATGGTCTTATATATTTAAGTATAGTTTTCAAGATATCACCACGCAAACAAATACTATTGTTATTATATACCAGTACGGAAAATAAATCAATGTTTAAAAACCTTAATTTGAGTTAAATTAGATAAAAGGAGGAATTTAAATGACAAGACCCGTAAATAAGGAAGACAATGATTTTTTATTCGATATGAGTTTTGAGGAAGCAGGGGTTGCCTCGGCAACGGAGTGTACGGGGCTTATCCCGACGCCTCCCAATGACGAGGCAGAGTGCGAGGCGTATAAGCATCTGTATATAATTCCGGATCAGGATAAAAAGAGCGAAATCAAAAGGAGGATGTAAATTTTACATCCTCCTTTTGTATGCTATTATTACTCTGTCATTTTCGCCATAGTCTTTTGTTACGGAAACATTTTCGTATTCGGTTAAAAGTGCTTTCACGCTTTCGCTTTGATTATAGCCGATTTCAAGTGCGAGAAAACCACCATCTTTAAGGGATTGAAGCGCCTTTCTTGCAATAATGCGGTAAAAGTCAAGCCCATCTTCGCCGCCGTCAAGTGCAAGCGTCGGCTCAAATTTATTTACCTCAAGGTTTTTACAGATTTCACTTTCTATATAAGGCGGATTTGCGGTGATAATGTCAAACTGCCCGTCAATTTCATCATTTAAAATATCAAGTTTTTTTACCGTGCAGTTTACACTATTTAAAAAAGCATTCCTTTTTGCCATTTCAAGTGCGCCCTCGGAAACATCGGTAAGAGTTACCTTAGCGCCCTCGATAAATTTTGCAAGGCTTATCCCGATGCAACCGCTGCCCGTACATAAGTCGAGTATTTTTGGACTTTCTTCACTAAGTTCAAGTACCTTTTCCACCAGACATTCCGTGTCAGGTCGGGGGATAAGAGTGCTTTCGTTAAGCTCAAAGCACAGCCCCATAAATTCCTTTTTGCCGATAATGTAAGCAACAGGCACGCCCTTTTCACGTTGCGAGATGTAACTTTCAAAAAGCTTTAGTTCGTTTTCGTCAGGCTCACGAAAAAGCAAGGCTGAATTTTCGCACCCCGTAGCGTGCGCTAAAAGCACGCGTGCATCAAGCAACGGAGAGTCTGAATTTGTTAATCTCTTTGATGCCTCGGAAATGATTTTGTTTACCATTTGTCGTCCTCTTTATTATCCGTAAGCACTGCCTTCATAGATGCAATTGCAACCTCTAACTGACTGTCATCAGGCTCACGTGTTGTTATCTTCTGCAAGAACATTCCGGGCTTGCTGATGATGCAAACTATTTTACTTTTGCTTTTGCCTGCCCAACGGATAACCTCGTAGCTAAGCCCTGCCACAACGGGAAGCAGAAGAAGTCTGAGTCCAAGGCGTATCCACAGATTGTCCCAAGAGATAAACGAGAACAAAATTATGCTTATAACCATAACAAACACAAGAAAGCTTGTGCCGCATCTCGGATGAAGACGCCCCATATTGCGTGCGTTTTCAACCGTAAGTTCAAGCCCTGCCTCATAGCAGAAAATCGTCTTATGCTCTGCCCCGTGATACTGAAAAACACGCTTGATGTCTTCCATCTGCGAAACCAGAAGAATATACCCTAAAAAGATGCCTATTCTTATAATTCCCTCGATAAGAGTTTTAAGTGCATTGCTTGGAATGAATTTTGCAATAAATCCCGTTACAATGTTGGGGAGCAGGAAAAATAATCCGACCGAAAGAATGAGTGAAACGAAAAGTGAAAAATAAATGACAATATCCTTAACCTTGTTTCCAAACTTATCAGAAAGCCATTTGTCAAACTTTGACTCAGCAGTTTCTTCGCCCTCTATCTCAAAAAATTCAGCACTCCACATAAGAGCACGCAAGCTGCTTATCATCGAATCGAAAAACGCAAAAACTCCGCGGATAATCGGAATTTTATTCACGTGATACTTTGTAACAAGGCTGCTGATTTTCCTTTTATCTATTTCAATTTCGCCGTCAGGCTTACGAACGGCTGTTGCGATTTCCTTGGGGCCACGCATCATAACGCCTTCCATAACTGCACTGCCGCCAATGCTTGTAATATGTTGTTCTTTATCCATAAAAATCACCCAAAATTATTATAGCACATAAAAATATATAATTCAACCTTATTAAATATTATTTAACAAGTGCGTTGACATATTGTGTTCTTTTGGTGTAAAATAGGCTTATAATAAGATAAAATGGAGAGATTATGAGCCTTATTAATTTGCAGGGAGTTTCCAAAAGTTTTGGAGAACGCACTCTTTTTGAAAATGTTAATCTTAATATAGAAAATAATACCAAAATTGGCTTCATCGGGGCTAACGGTGCGGGTAAGACAACGCTTTTTCGTGTTATACTTGACGAAGAGGATTACGAGGGAGAGATTATCCGTTCAAATGACCTTAAAATAGGTGTTATGGAGCAGATTGCTCCGCAGTCTGAAACAATGACCGCCTACGATTACACTGTAGAGGTTTTTTCTCATTTGTTTGAAATTGAAAATGAGCTTGAGAGAATTCGCCTTGAGCTTGAGAGGAATGCAGGAGACACCGCCCGACTTATAAACAGACAGGATGCACTGAATAACGAATATCTTCGTAGCGACGGGATGACCTTCCGTGCAAGAACACGCAGTATGCTTATCGGTCTTGGCTTTTCGGAGGAGGAGATAAATCTTCCTATGAATTCGCTTTCGGGCGGGCAAAAAACAAGACTTTCACTTGCGAGGGTGCTTTTGTCCAATGCAAATTTTATGCTTCTTGACGAGCCGACAAACCATCTTGATATTGCATCGGTTAAGTTTTTGGAGGACTTTTTGCATAGCACAAACAAGGCATTTATAGTAATAAGCCACGACAGATATTTTCTGGACAGAGTGTCTAATGTTACGATAGAGCTTGAAAACAGAAAAATTACTTCTTATAAGGGTAACTATACAGAGTTTATCAAAAAGAAAGAGCAGGCTTTTGAGGCCGCAAAAAGAAAATACGAAAATACGATTGCCGAAATTCAGAGAATTGAGGGTATCATAACTCAGCAAAAGCAGTGGAACAGAGAACGCAACATTAAAACTGCAGAGCACAAGCAAAAAAGCATTGACAGGCTTCGTGAAGACCTTGAAAAACCCGAGGAATACAACGACGCTATTCGCTTTTCATTTACGGCAAACAAGCGCAGCGGTGATGATGTTTTAACTGTAAAGAATTTGACGAAGGAATACGGGGACAAGCTTCTTTACAAGGATGTATCGTTTGAAATTAAAAGGGGAGAGAGGGTTTTCCTTATCGGTCCTAACGGCTGCGGAAAGTCGACTCTTTACAAAATGCTTAAGGGAACGATTGAGACAGACGGTTTTATAAAATATGGTGCAAACGTTGAGTGTGCATACTACGATCAGGAGCGCAGTGATATAGTAAGCGGAAAAGATGTGGAAAATCAGCTTTGGGATATTTATCCCAGGATGGACAGGACGCAAATAAGAAATGCTCTTGCGGCGTTTTTGTTTAAGGGTGATGATGTTTTTAAAGCTACCGAGTCGCTTTCGGGCGGAGAAAAGGCGAGACTGTCCCTGCTTGAAATTATGCTCACGGGGTCAAATTTTTTGCTTCTCGACGAGCCGACAAACCATCTTGATATCCGTTCAAGAGAGGCTCTTGAAAAGGCAATTGCCGATTTTGACGGAACTGTGTTTATCATAAGCCACGACCGTTATCTTATAAATAAAATGGCGGATAAGCTGCTTGTTTTTGAAAACGGAAGTGTTAACTGCTACAGACTA